>NZ_QQWV01000055.1:0-23975 GCF_003951715.1 Sphingomonas sp. ABOLH
GCATGATCTCGACCTCACGCAGCTTCCCGATGATCTCCTCAGGCTTGTGCTTCTTGGCAGGCATGCGTCGTCCCTTCCTTGATCCAGACTGTCATAGTCGATGGACCACTCAGAAGGGGGCAGCTCACTTTGCGCTGCGTTGACCGGTGCTGGCCAAGCACGCGGCATACGCGCCGCTCGGACACGTCCAGCACCCCCCGGACCTGGTTGATGCAGCGCCGGCGCCGTGCGGGGCTCAGAAGTTTCCCTTTGCCGCCTCCTGCAGGATGAGCTTGTCCAGCGTCAGATCCGAAATCGCACGCCGCAGCCGGGCGTTCTCCTTTTCCAGATCCTTCATCCGACGCGCCTGGTCCGTCTTCAGGCCACCATATTCCTTGCGCCAGCGATAATAGGTCTGCTCGCTGACCGCGATCCGCCGGCACGCCTCGGCGGTCGTGCCGCCTTGGCCCAGCACGATCTCAACCTCACGCAGCTTGCCGATGATCTCCTCGGGCTTGTGCTTCTTCGAAGGCATTCGTTGTCCCTTCCTTGGTCCAGACTGTCATAGTCGATGGACCACTCAGAAGGGGGCAGCTCACGGGGGCGCCGCGATCAAGCGTTACCGCTCGGTTAGAGAATGGGATGACCAAATTATCGCTGCAACTTTGCCATCGCTTCCACTTCGATGGTTGTAAGCTCGTCGATTGTCAGGTCGAGCGCAGAGCGCTGCGTCTTCAAGTCGACCAACCTTTCCCGGATGCGGGCAATCAATCGCTCCATTTGCTCCTTATGCTCGGGATCGGCATCGTAGAGATCGAGAAACTCCTTGATTTCCTTGATGGAGAAGCCAAGGCGTTTGCCGCGCAAAATCAGCTGTATGCGTCCGATCTCACGCCTGGAATATGCCCGGGTACTGCCTACCCGTTGAGGGGCGATAAGCCCCTCCTTTTCGTAGAAGCGTAGCGTGCGAAGTGTCAGTCCGAGTTCCTGAGCGACATCCTGGATGCCGTACACTTGTAAATCCGCATCCTTTGCGCGGGTTCTCCCCTTGTGCGTGGGGTTGTCGCGATCCGCGTCCTTAAGCGTTTCATCGTCCTCGGCGAGGTGGAGCGAGTTCCCCATGCCATCCACTCCCTGTCCTCCAATCACGGCTACCCTACCACTCAAGCGCATAAGCCTCGTAGCTTGACAGGGGATAGAGGCTCAGGCGAGCTTTTTGTTCTCCTCCTCGATCAAATCCTTCTTCGAAAGTTTGCCGATCAACGTCTTGGGCAGGCTGTCCCGGAATGCGAAGGCCTTGGGCATCTCGATCTTGCTGAGGCGATCCTGCAAAAAGACCTTGAGTTCATCGACGGTCAGGTTCGATCCCTCGTGCAGCGCGATGAACAACTTGGGAGATTGACCTCTGTAGGCGTCAGGAATCGCGATTGCGATCGCCTCCTTTACCGCCGGGTGCTGGTAGGCCGCATCCTCGATGATCCGGGGATATACATTATATCCGCCACAGAAGATGATGTCCTTGATGCGGTCGACGAGGAAGAGATAGCCATCCTCATCAAAATAGCCGATATCGCCGGTTCGTAGCGCGCCATCGACGAAGACAGCACTGGTTTCTGCAGGGCGCTGCCAATAGCCCTTCATCACCTGAGGGCCGCGGGCGCACACTTCTCCGCGTTCTCCCTGGGGAAGAACCCGCGAGGGATTCTCCGGATCTCGGATCTCGATGATGGTGCCGGGGAAACTTGGGCCGCAGCTATTGTCCTTCACCGTCCCAAACAACGGGTTGCAGGCGATGATCGGGGCGGTTTCGGAGAGCCCATATCCTTCCACGACCCTGGCACGCGTGCGTGCCTCGAACTCCTCGCGTACCTCGAGCGGGAGCGGTGCGCCGCCGGATATACAGGCGCGCACGGCCGAGAGATCGGGTATCTCGTCGTCCGGAAGCGCGTTCAGGGCAACATAGATCGTAGGCACGCCGAAGAACTGTGTCGGCGGCTTGCGCTTCATCGTGTTGAGAACCTGCTTCATCTCAAACCGTGGCAGCAGGACGATTTCGGCGCCGATTTCGACTGAGAAGTTGAGCACCGTCGTGAGTGCGAAGACGTGAAACATGGGCAGGACGCCGAGAGTTCTCTCCTGCTGCGGGCGAAGTCCTCCCACATGCACCACCATCTGGGCGCTGTTCGCCGTGAGGTTGGCGTGGGTCAGCATTGCGCCCTTGGGCACGCCGGTTGTGCCTCCGGTATATTGAAGGACCGCGACATCATCAGGGTGACGTTCTACCGCGTCAGGTTCGGCATCATGGGCGAGAAGCGCCTTGAGCCGGACATGAAGGCCTTCGTCGAGTATCCGCGCGTGGTCTTTTCGCTTGAATAGCGCAAAGCCCAGGCCTTGCAGCCAGGGCAGCATATCCCTCATGCCGCACAACACGATCTTGTCCAGCCCGGCACGTGGCGCGACGGCTTGCACTTTCTCGTGGATTATCCGGACGTCCAGTACCGCCATCATGCGCGTTCCCGAGTCCCGGATCTGATGCTCCAGTTCGCGCTCCGTGTAGAGCGGGTTGAAGTTGACCACGATCGCACCCACGCGCAGCGCCGCGAAGTACAATATCGCGAAATAGGGGCAGTTCGGCAGGCACAGGCCGAACCGATCGCCCTTGCGCAGCCCCTGATCCTGCAATCCACGTGCTGCACGGCGAACGAGTTGCCCCACCTGCGCATAAGTCCAGGTTCGCCCGAGAAAGTCGATGGCGACGCGTTCGGGATAAAGGTTCAACGCATTGTCGAGGAGGTCGGTCAGGAGCCGTGGCGGAATTGCCGGTTCCGGTATCGACGGGAAGGCGCTGATGGCGGGCTGGGGCATGGCGATCTCCAGCATCAGAAGTGGAAACGTCCGCCGAGCGACAGCACGACAGCGTGCGCGTCCTCGAGCTTGCCGTCCATCAGGATCGGCGTCTGCACGGCCGTGCCGGCATAGGCCGCTGTCGTGCGATCAATAGTCGTATCCTTGAACGTAATATACGCTGCGCCCGCATCGAGCGTGAACCGGGAAGACACGGCATAGCTTGTGCCGGCAGCGAAATTCCAACGGTTGCTGTCAGGCACTCGAGCGTCCCGATTGCCGTTGCGCGTCGGGGTCTGGGCGTGTTGAACGCCGGCACGAACGGTCCAGGCTGGTGTGACCGCGTAATCGATGCCGCCTGCGAAGCTCCAAGTGTCCCGGTAATTTTCCGGGATTGAAACGTTGAGCGGCGCGCCGAGCCGGATAGCGTCGAATTTCGACCAACCCATGCGGGTCACCTGACCGTTGAGGGTGACCTTGGGCGACACCGCCACGCGCGCTCCGAAGATCGCCTGCCAGGGGGTCTCGAACGTGGCGTTTGCATTCACTACGCTGTTTTGCCCGGCGAGCGGACCAAGAAGACCGGTCGTCGTCACCGAACCGTCGAGATTATGCTTCACGCTCGACTTGTAGCTGGCGCCCAGTTGCATGGGGCCGGCGCGATATTGCAGCCCGGCCGACCAGCCAAGATCCCAACCATTGCCTTTCAGCTCCTGGTGGCCGTCGGCGAGAAGAGGCGATAGGTTCGGCAGATAGTTGGACAATGATGCGTCGGCATATTCGATATTAAGCGCGGCGCCGATGCTGAGATTTGGCGTAACGAGGTAGGCGATCGATGGCTGGATGTCGTATGTTCGCAGCTTGGTCTTGTCGGCGCTATACCGTGCCCAGCTGTCGGCATCATAATTGGTTGTGAAGCTATAAGGGGAGGCGACGGTCAGCCCCAAAGCGAGCCGTGGTGTCAGGCCGACGGCTATCGCGCCGGAGGGTAGTACGCCATTATTGATCGGATCACGAGAGCGTTGGCTCCCGCCTACAGCCGCAGCCGACTGCCCGGGACGGACAATGAGCGTGTTGACATTGTCAACCGACCCTTTGGGAAGGATTACGCTTACGGCCTGGTGGGCATCGACTCCTTCCATGCCTGCGATCGCAGCCGGATTCCACCAGAGGGACTGTACGCCCTGGTCGGCGACCTCGCCCGAAAAGGCTCGTCCGGCACCTCTGGACGATTGTTCCTGAAGGTAAAAGGCCTGCGCGCTCGCGGCTTGCGGCGCGAGCAATCCAGCCGCCACGGCCGATGTTGCGATCCCAACTTTCCAATTTTTGCCTGCCACGCCCATCTCCCCTTTCGTGATTGTCAAATTCCTCGTGCTTATCGGAGGCGCGTCCATGTCTGCGTCTTGCACAGGGGCCAGACGATGCAGCCCTTGAGGCGCAAATGATCCCGATCGGCTAACGTGACCGTCGCGCTGTATGTACCGCCATCCTCAGCGTTGTAGATGGAACCACCCGACCAACTGCCCGACTTCCACGTAAAACCCTGCAGAATCTGCAATCCACGAAGCTTACGACCGCGCAACGCAGCGGTCTTGTTCTTTTCGTCACGTAGTTCGGGGTTGGCTTTGATCCCGTCGGAACTGATCAAGGCACCGCAGATCGATTGCCCGCAGCGGGTGATTTCCACGACGCCATGACGGCTCTCGGTTTGCCAGCGACCGACAACGGTGTCGGCGGGCAATGCAGTGCTCGAAGCCAGTAGTGTCAGAATGATCGACATTGTTCCTCTCCGCGCGCCTTCAGGCGACCGTCTGTTTCACGTCTGGAGCCAATATGCGGCAAATCAGCGTCCCATAACCATCTCGATGACGTATAGGTAAGTCAATAGCTCAATGCGTCATCAAAATGCCTATTAGGTTGTGTGCGAATTGGAGGGGTCAGGCGCTGCTGGCCCCGTCGTCAGGGTTCGGGCGTGTTCGTGTGTGACGCCGTCAAGCTATTGATCTGTGCGTGCCTTCAAGCAAGGAAAGATTGCGATAATTGCCCAGTTCCTGAATGCGCTGGATGGAACGCGACACTTCGCCGTCAGCCGCCCCGTTCGCGGCAACGACCAGGCGCCCGTAGCCGCCGGCGTGAATGCGAAAGTCGCTCCAAATCCGGACGCTATCCCCGATGATGCAGGAGACGAGATGGCCCGGATGGAAGTCGGCCCGATCGACAACCGGCTCGGCGTAGCGATCGTTCGCCACAACGACGATGTGGGTTGCGCGGATGACCAGGCCCGGCAGCGTTTCCATCCACTGCAAGGTATCACTGAAGGGGCCGACGTCGGGAGCAGACCAGAACTGCGCGTCCGCGCTGACCGAGGTTGACGTTAGCGTCGTGGTGACCGCTTCACTGTCCCTTTCCCAGGCCAGCCGCCCGTTGGCGGACCACTCCGTTTCCAGGTGGCGCAGGTTGCGATCGAGTCCAGAGGCACATCGCTGCTCCAGGATCAGCCATTCCTTCTCCCGGTCATTCTCATCGACCAGGCGAACCGTCTGAAATGCCATGGCGGGCAATTCGAGTGCAGGAAAACGGCGCAGATGCATTTCGCCGACGATCTGACGCCGGAGGGGATGCTCAGAAAATCGCATGTGTGCGCCTTCGAAAACAGGTGCAGTGGCGCTTGGGGAGAGGCGCAGCCGTCGATAAGACGGGCGCGAGCATCATCGCCGGGATGAGAGTGCGCGGTTTTTCACTGGCGAGCATCCGTACGTTCCTCGGCCAAGACCTCCGATATCAAGCCTCCCGGGAACCGGTGCATGACGATTCCCTCGACGGCGTGAGAAGAGTGCCAAAGATTTTAGTTGACGTAAACGTCATTTCACGCACCATTAGGTAATCAGATGTCCGATTCCCTGGAGAGGCTATCATCGATGCGTAATGTGGTTGTTGCGGGCTATGCCCGGTCCCCCTTTCACCTGGCAGGCAAGGGCGCGCTGGCGCGCGTCCGCCCTGACGATCTGGCCGCTCAGGTCATTCGCGGACTGATTCAGCAGACCGGCGTGAAGGCCGAAGATATCGAGGATATCGTGCTGGGCTGCGCTTTTCCTGAAGGCGAGCAGGGCTTCAACATCGCGCGCCTTATCGGTCTTCTCGCCGACCTGCCGCTCTCTGTCGGCGGCATGACCGTTAATCGCTTCTGCGGATCGTCGATGAGCTCGGTCCACATCGCTGCGGGCCAGATTCAGCTTGGCGCCGGCGAGGCCTTCATCTGCGCGGGCGTGGAGTCGATGAGCCGCGTGCCGATGATGGGGTTCAATCCGCTGCCGAACCCCGAGCTCGCGAAGAAGAGCGCCGCCTATATGGGCATGGGCGACACGGCGGAGAATGTCGCGACCAAATATCAGATCACCCGTGCCCAGCAGGAAGCCTTTGCGGTGGCCAGTCAGGACAAGGCGGCCGCGGCTATCGCGGCCGGCAAGCTCGAGGCCGAGATCGTGCCGATCACGACCAAGGCGGGCGTGGTCGACAAGGATGGCACGCCGCGTGCCGGCACGACGACGGAAACCCTCGCCGGGCTGAAGCCGGCCTTCAGCCAGGACGGCACGGTAACGGCGGGAACGTCCTCGCCGCTGACCGATGGCGCAAGCGCAATCCTGGTCACGAGCGAGGATTATGCGCGCGCGCATGGACTGCCGATCCTTGCCCGCATCAAGTCGGTTGCTGTCTCTGGCTGCCAGCCGGAGATCATGGGCATCGGACCGGTCGAGGCCTCGCGCAAGGCGCTGCAGCGGGCGGGGCTCAGTGTGGACCAGCTTGACGTTGTCGAGCTCAACGAAGCCTTTGCGAGCCAGTCACTGGCCTGCATCAGCGACCTGGGGCTTGACCAGTCGAAGGTCAATCTGGACGGCGGCGCCATCGCGATAGGCCACCCTCTGGGGGCGACCGGTGCGCGGATCGTGGGCAAGGCCGCGGCTCTGCTAAAGCGCGAAGGCGGCAGCTATGCGCTTGCCACCCAGTGCATCGGCGGCGGTCAGGGCATCGCCACCGTGCTGGAGGCGGCGGAATGAGCGAGCAGGCCATCAAGCCAGTCGGCGCCCCGCCGGAAACCATCAAAAAGGTCTGCGTGATCGGCGCAGGCGTCATGGGCGCCGGCATCGCAGCGCAGGTCGCCAATGCTGGCGTGCCGGTGCTGCTGCTCGATATCGTGCCCAAGGAGGGCGGCGATCGTGACGCCGTGGCGAAGGGTGCGGTCGCGAAGATGCTGAAGACCGATCCGGCGCCCTTCATGTCGAAGGCTGCGGCGAAGCTCGTTGAAACGGGCAATATCGACGACCATCTCGAGCGGGTGGCCGAATGCGACTGGATCGTCGAGGCGATCGTCGAACGGCTCGACATCAAGCAGGCGCTCTACGCCAAGCTCGAGCAGCTCAAGCGTCCGGGCACGGCGGTATCGTCCAATACCTCGACGATTCCGCTTGGCCATCTGGTCGAGGGGCGGGACGATCAGTTCAAACAGGACTTCCTGATCACCCATTTCTTCAATCCGCCGCGCTACATGCGGCTCATCGAAATCGTGACCGGCCCCGACACTGATACGGCTGTGGCGAGGCGCGTCTCGGATTTCGTCGATCGAAAGCTCGGCAAGCGCATCGTGCCGGCGCGGGACACGCCGGGCTTCATCGCCAATCGCATCGGTACCTACTGGCTGGCCGTCGCGATCAATGCCGCGATGGACCAGGGGCTGACGGTGGAGGAAGCCGACCAGATCGGCGGAAAGCCGATGGGCGTGCCCAAGACCGGCATTTTCGGCCTTGTCGATCTCGTTGGCGTCGACCTCATGCCGCTGCTCACGAAGAGCCTGTCCTCGACGCTGCCGGCAGGTGACGCCTATTTCGACACGGTGAGGCCGATGCCGCTCGTCGACAGGATGATCGCGGAAGGCTTTACCGGGCGGAAGGGCAAGGGCGGTTTCTACGCGTTCGACAAGGCGACGAAGACCAAGAAAGCGCTCGATCTCGCGACCGGCGAATATCGCGTATCGGTGAAGCCGGCTTCCTTGCCGGGCCGGGCCGAGAAGGACCTGGCAGCATTGGTTGCTGCGCCCGGCAAGGTCGGCGCCTATGCCTGGGAAATTCTCGGCAAGGTTCTTTCCTATGCCGCGAGTCTGGTCGGTGAAGCTGCGGACAACATCGTCGGCATCGATGACGCGATGAAGCTCGGCTACAACTGGAAGTTCGGGCCGTTCGAACTGATCGATCGCCTCGGGCCGGGCAAGCTCGCCGAACGGCTGGCCGCCGAGGGGCGGGATGTTCCTGCGATCCTCAAGGTAGCCGGAGATCGGCCTTTCTACCGGGTGCAGGACGGCCGTCGGCAATATCTCGATGCCGCCGGCGACTATCATGATGTCGTGCGGCCCGAGGGCGTGCTGCTGCTGGAAGACATCAAGCTCCATAGCCAGCCGATCCTCAAAAATGGTTCGGCGGCACTCTGGGATGTCGGCGACGGCGTTGCCTGCCTTGAGTTCACCGGCAAGATGAACGCGCTCGACGGCGATGTGATGAAGCTGATCGGTCAGGCGATCCCGGTCGTGCAGGACAAGTTCAAGGCGCTCGTCGTCTATAATGAGGGCAGCAATTTCTCCGCCGGCGCCAATCTCGGTCTTGCTCTGTTCGCACTGAACATCGCGGCATGGGGCGAGATCGAAAAGCTCGTCGCGGGCGGGCAGCAGGCCTACAAGGCGCTCAAATATGCGCTGTTCCCGGTCGTGAGCGCTCCGGCCGGCATGGCATTGGGCGGCGGTTGCGAGATCCTGCTTAACAGTGATGCCGTGCAGGCCCATGCCGAAAGCTATGTGGGTCTGGTCGAGTGCGGCGTGGGTTTGATCCCTGGCTGGGGCGGATGCGGTGAAATGATCGATCGCTGGCGCTCCAGTCCCGGCATGCCCAAGGGGCCGATGCCGGCCGTAGCCAAGGTCTTCGAGACGGTATCGACAGCCACTGTGGCAAAGTCGGCCGCCGAGGCGAAGGAGCATGGCTTCCTGCGTCCCTCGGACGGCATTACGATGAACCGGGACCGTCTGCTGGCGGACGCCAAGGCGAAGGCACTGGAACTGGCCGACGGTTACAAACCGCCTGTGGCTCCGGAATTCCGCTTGCCTGGCGCGGGAGGCAAGTCCGCTCTTTCGATGGCTGTCGAAGGCTTCCAGGCCCGTGGCCTCGCCACATCTTACGATGGTGTCGTATCCGGCGCGCTCGCCGACGTCCTGACGGGCGGCGAGAAGGATCTCATCGACATCGTGACCGAAGAGGATCTGCTGGCGCTCGAGCGCAAGGCCTTCATGCAACTGGTGCGCGACCCGCGGACCCAGGCGCGCGTCGAGCAGATGCTCGTCACCGGCAAGCCGCTGCGTAACTGATTGGCGGCCGGCGGCCGGATGGCCGACCGGTCAGGAGCTATAAATATGCAAGTCTATGACGCCCCGTTGCGCGACATGCGCTTCGTGCTCAACGAACTCCATGCCGATGACGGCTTCGGGGATATTCCCGCGCTGTCGGAGTTCACACCGGATCTCACCGATGCGATCCTCGAGGAGGCGGCGCGCTTCTGTCGCGACGTCCTGTTGCCGATCAACCGGTCGGGCGACGAGGAGGGGTGTCATCTGGAAAACGGCGTCGTGCGGACGCCGGCGGGGTTCCCCGAAGCCTATAAGCAGTTCGCCGAAGGTGGCTGGACCGCGCTCGCATCCGATCCGGAATGGGGTGGGCAGGGGCTGCCGGAAGCGGTCAACAAGCTGGTCGAGGAGATGATCTGCTCGTCCAACCTCTCCTTCGGCCTCTACCCGGGCCTCACCCATGGTGCCACCACTGCGATCGAGGGCCATGGCAGTGACGCGCTCAAGCAGGCCTACCTGCCCAAGATGGTGAGCGGCCAGTGGTCCGGCACGATGTGCCTGACCGAGCCTCATTGCGGTACCGATCTCGGGCTCCTGCGCAGCCGCGCGGTCCCGCAGGGCGATGGCAGCTACAAGGTCACCGGCTCCAAGATCTTCATCTCCGCCGGTGAGCATGACCTGACCGAGAATATCATCCATCTCGTGCTCGCCCGCCTGCCCGACGCCCCCAAGGGCGTGAAGGGCATCAGCTTGTTTCTCGTCCCCAAATATCTGCCCAGGGAGGACGGTACTCCCGGTCAATCGAACGGCGTCGCCTGCGCCGCGATCGAGCACAAGATGGGTCTCAAGGCGTCGGCGACGTGCCAGATGAACTTCGATGATTCGATCGGCTGGATCGTCGGTGAGCCTGGCAAGGGCATGGCCGCCATGTTCACGATGATGAACACGGAGCGTGTCTCCGTCGGCATCCAGGGCCTGGGTGTGGGCGAGGCGGCGTATCAGGCGGCGGCCTGGTATGCGAAAGATCGTATTCAGGGTCGGGCGCTCTCGGGACCCAAATATCCCGATCAGGCAGCCGATCCGATCATCGTTCACCCCGATGTTCGCCGCATGTTGATGACGATGCGGGCTTATAATGAGGGATGCCGGGCGCTCTCGGCCTGGGTCTCGCGCGCCCTGGACGCGGAAAAACATTCTCCCGAACCCGAAGTGCGCCAGCGTGCGAGTGACTTCATTGCGCTCATGACCCCCGTCGTCAAAGCGCTCTTCACCGACCTTGCGTTCGACAGCGCGAACCTTGCGGTCCAATGCTATGGTGGCCACGGCTACATCCGCGAAAGCGGCGTCGAGCAATATGCCCGCGATGCCCGGATCACCATGATCTATGAGGGGACGAACGGCGTTCAGGCGCTCGATCTCGTCGGCCGCAAGCTCGGCGCCTATATGGGCCGCTATCTGCGCAGCTTCTTCCATCCGGTGTCGGCTTTCATCGAGGAAAACAACGTCGACGGACCGATGAAGCCGATGATCGAGGCGCTCGCCAAGGCGTTCGGGGCGCTGCAGCTTTCGACGGCCACGGTCGCGCAGCGGGCGCTCAAGGATCCCGAAGAGGCGGGCGCGGCGTCGGCGGACTATCTGCGTCTGATGGGCCTGGTGGCCATGGGCTATTGCTTTGCCAAGGCGACCAAGATCGCAGGCTTGCAGCTCTTCTTCGGCAGCGAGGACAAGCGCTTCTACGATGCCAAGATCAAGACGGCGACGTTCTTCTTCGAGCGTATCCTGCCTCAGGCGACCGCCAGCTTCCTGGCGATCAAGGCGGGCAAGAAGTCGCTGATGGCGCTGGAAGGCGACGTGTTTTGACGCTTCCGGCAAGCCTCGAAAAGCGGCTGGCCATTCCAGCCATCGTTGCGCCGATGTTCCTTGTGTCGGGACCGGACCTTGTCGTCAGTTGCTGCGAGGCGGGACTGCTTGGTACTTTCCCGGCGCTCAACCAGCGCACCAGTCAAGGTTTCGGTGAATGGCTGGATGAAATCGAGGAGCGGCTGGCTCCCATGCCGGGAGCGGCGCCCTTCGGCGTCAACCTCATCGTCCATAAGAGCAATCCGAGGCTCGACGCCGATCTGGAACTGATCGTTCGGCACCATGTGCCATTGGTCATCACCTCGCTCGGCGCCGTCGCGGATCTTGTCCAGGTGGTTCAGGGCTATGGCGGGCTGGTCTTTCACGACGTGACGAACGTGCGTCATGCGGAAAAGGCGCTCGAAGCTGGCGTCGACGGTCTGATCGCGGTCGCTGCCGGCGCGGGGGGACATGCCGGCACGATGAGCCCGTTCGCACTGGTTGACGAGATACGGCGCTTCTTCCAGGGGCCGCTGGCGCTTTCCGGCGCCATCACGCGCGGCCACCAGATCGCGGCCGCGCAGATGATGGGGGCCGATCTTGCCTATATCGGATCCCACTTCATCGCGTCGGAAGAGAGTCTCGCCTCGCCGGCACAGAAAGACATGGTGATCGGGGCCGGACCAGCGGATATCGTCTATACGGACCGGGTCACCGGCGTCGGGGCCAATTTTCTCCGGCCCTCGCTGGAAGCCGCGACTCTCCCTGAGCCACATGGCGCGCTTTCGGTTTCGGAGGAGGCCAAGGCCTGGAAGACGATCTGGTCGGCAGGCCACGGTGTCGGCGCTACCACTGCCGTCCAACCGGCCCGATCCATCTGTGAGAGACTCATTGCCGAATATCAGGCGGCATTACAATCAGAGTAGGATTGATCCATGAAGGTGCTTGTGCCCGTCAAGCGGGTTATCGATTATAATGTGAAACCGCGCGTGAAGGCAGATGGGACGGGCGTCGATTTGGCGAACGTGAAGATGTCGATGAACCCGTTCGACGAGATCGCCGTCGAAGAGGCTATCCGCCTCAAGGAAAAGGGAGTCGCGACCGAAATCGTGGTGGTGTCGATCGGCGTCGCCAAGGCGCAGGAAACGCTGCGCACCGCGCTCGCCATGGGGGCCGACCGCGCGATCCTCGTCCAGACTGACGATGAGGTCGAGCCGCTCGCCGTCGCCAAGATCCTGAAGGCCATCGCCACCGAGGAGGCTCCGGGCCTGGTGTTCCTCGGCAAGCAGGCCATCGACGATGATGCCAATCAGACCGGCCAGATGCTGGCAGCCCTTCTCGGTTGGGGGCAGGGCACATTCGCCAGCAAGGTCGAAGTATCGGGCGAGACTGTCGCGGTGACCCGTGAGGTGGATGGCGGTCTGGAGACCGTAAGCCTCAAACTGCCGGCGATCGTGACGACCGATCTGCGTCTCAACGAACCGCGCTATGCGAGCCTGCCCAATATCATGAAGGCCAAATCCAAGCCGCTGGCGACGAAGACGCCGGCCGATCTCGGTGTTGAGATCGCCTCGCGCCTCAAGACGCTCAAGGTGACCGAACCCCCCAAGCGCTCGGCGGGCATCAAGGTGGCCGACGTCGATGAATTGGTCGCCAGGCTCAAGGAAATGGCGATTTGATAAACTTTCAAACGCGCCGAACTTGCCGAACCTCTCCCATGCAAGTGACGGCGCACCCCGCTTCATCCTGTGCGCACAGAGATGAAGCGGGGGCGGATTTCTCGGAGAATAAGTTATGAATACGCTCGTCTGGGTTGAACATGACAATGCGTCGGTCAAGGATGCGACGCTATCGGCCGTCACCGCCGCTGCCAAACTTGGTGAGGTCCATCTGCTGGTTGCCGGTGCGGGCATCGGCGGCGTGGCCGAGGCTGCTGCGAAGGTCGCGGGTGTCGCCAAAGTCGTAACGTTCGACGATGCGGCGTTCAAACACGCTTTGCCCGAGAATGTCGCGCCGGCCGTCGCGGACCTGATGCGCGGCTATGACGCGTTCGTGGCGCCTTCCACTTCGAATGGCAAGAACATCGCGCCGCGCGTGGCGGCCTTGCTTGATGTGATGCAGGTCAGCGACATCCTGTCGGTGGAAAGCGCTGACACGTTCACGCGTCCCATCTACGCGGGAAATGCGATCGCGACGGTCCAGTCGTCTGATGCAAAGAAGGTTATCACGGTGCGTGGCACAGCCTTCGAGAAGGCGGCCCGCGAGGGTGGCTCGGCCAGTATCGAGGCTGCGACGGGCACGGATGCGGGACTTTCCAGCTTCGTGGGTGCCGAGATCGCCCAGTCCGAGCGCCCGGAACTCACCTCGGCCAAAATCATCGTCTCGGGCGGGCGAGCGCTGGGCTCGGCCGGGCAGTTTCATGGCGTGATCGATCCGCTGGCCGACAAGCTGGGCGCGGGTGTGGGCGCAAGCCGCGCGGCGGTCGATGCTGGCTATGCGCCCAACGATTTTCAGGTCGGCCAGACCGGCAAGATCGTGGCGCCGGAAGTCTATGTCGCCGTCGGCATATCGGGTGCGATTCAGCACCTTGCTGGCATGAAGGATAGCAAGACCATCATCGCGATCAACAAGGATGAGGACGCGCCCATCTTCCAGGTCGCCGATATCGGCCTGGTCGGCGACCTCTTCAAGATCGTTCCTGAACTGACCGAAAAGCTTTGAGGTAAGCGATGACCGGTCTGGAAGAGATCGAACAGTTCATGGCGGCCGGCACCCGGCCGCCCATGATGGACCTGTTCGACATCGATCTGCTTGAGGCGGAGGAGGGGAAGGTCGTCTTTGTCGCGACGCCCACCTCGCAGACCTACAATTTCATGGGCATCGCCCATGGTGGCTATGCCGCGACGCTGCTGGATTCGGCCTGCGGCATCGCGGCGAACTCCGCGGCCCAAGTGCCCATCAACTGCGTCACGCTCGAACTCAAGGTCGCCTATCATGCGCCCTTGACCGACAGGGTCGGGATGGTCCGTGCAATCGGCCAGGTGGTGTCGATGGGCAAGAGGGTGGCGCATACCGAGGCGCGTCTGATCGACATGGCCGGCAAACTCTATGCCTCCGCGACATCGACCTTGCTGCTCGTCGATCGGGCGGCCTGAACAGGAAAGAAGATATGGAAGTCGTTATCCCGCACAGCCTTGGTAAAATCGAAGCGAAGAGCAGGATCGAGGCCGGCCTGCCCAAGCTGGCAGCGCATATCCCGGGAGGCGGTTCGCTCAGTTCCGAGTGGGTATCGGACTACGCACTACACTTGGTCATCGGAGCGATGGGGCAGAATATCCCGGTGCAACTCGACATTGAGGATCGCGAGATTCGCGGCGACGTCAGCGTACCGCTGTTCCTCAAAATGATGTCAGGACAGATTTCGGATTTTGTGAAAACGAGCGCCGAGAAAATGCTCAGCAAGGCATGATGAATTTACTGGCCGCAGGACAATATCGTTGCTCTGCGATGATTGAGTTTACGAGAATCTGCCCTGTTTCCTAGCCGATAGTGTCCGCGCGAGGGCTTTGTGATGGAAGAAATCGCTCCCCGAGTTTTCAGGATCATTAGCCGTCAGCTCGGCGTCTATCCGGATCAGATTGCCCTTGCTTCGTCTTTCTACGATGACATCGGCGTGGATAGTCTCAATGTGCTGGAAGTTGTGATGGCGCTTGAAGACGAATTCGGACTCACTATCCCGGATGAAGCCGCCGGTGAGGTCAAAACAGTAGAGGATGCGGTCAAGCTGGTCGAAGCATGGATAGCCAAGTGAGATAAAACCCACGATCCTCTGAAACCGCAATTCACGACGACAATGAAATCTAGATATCTCTTTGGTCGCCTGACGTATCACTTCCATGATCAAGGCTACCGTGATCGCGCATAGCCGCCATATGCTTTGCGCCAGAAACGGGATTTCATCTATCGCTTTGCCCACTCGATGACGGAATGGTGTTTCCGAAAAGAATATAGCGAACCATGTTATCTAATGACGAATCGCTGTCTTCTCACATTTGACGAACTGGCTGGTAACGTCGGAGCGGGAAGATGCATGAAAGAGGTAGATCATGCGATACCGTTCATTAGGCCTGGCTACAGTCTTGATTGTCACGAGCACCGCTTGGGCGCAGACGCCGTCGGATAACCAACATGCGCTGATCGGACCGCCCCAACTCCACGCCCTTCCCGTCACCGCTCCGACGCTCGTCGAGGCCTATGGTCCTGATCCTCTGCAGATCGGTGAACTGCGCTTGCCTGCAGGTCCTGGCCCGTTTCCCGTCGTCATGGTCATTCACGGTGGCTGCTGGACCAAAGGCTATGAGACACTGGCAGGCACGGCGCCGTTGGCGAGCGCCTTGACGGACAAGGGCGTGGCGACATGGAATATAGAGTATCGACAGGTTGGTGACACCCGCGGCGGGTGGCCTGGGACCTTCCAGGATTGGGGAGCGGCGCTCGATCACTTGAGGGTGCTGGCACGAACCCAGCCTCTGGACCTGAAGCATGTGGTGACGGTGGGACATTCGGCCGGCGCCCACGCTGCCCTGTGGCTGGCGGCCCGTCCCAGATTGGCGAGGCGCAGAACGCCCTCAAGCGCGCGATCTTCTTTCACCGCACCGGCCGGATACGCGACCATGGGCTACAGGCTCAAGGACACCGAGCGTCCGCGCTCAATCTGGTGGCTGGAGCCATTGTCCTCTGGAACACGACCTACCTCGAGGCGGTGCTTCGCCATATGGAGCAGCAAGGAAAGGAAATCCCGGCCGAATTTCTCCAACATCTGTCACCGCTGGGCTGGCAACACATCAATCTGACCGGCGATTACCTTTGGACGGATCATGACTTAACGACCGGCACGCTACGGCCGCTGCGCCAAAAGATCGGCGCTACCGTGCCCCAAAAGGCTTAGACCCAATGACTGCGGGAGCCTCGGCGGCTCGAATCTGGGATGCTGACTATGGATTAGTCAGCAACGGAGACGAGTCATGACGGAGGCAGTGAAATACATCGGGCTGGACGTGCACAAGGGGACCATCGCTGTCGCGGTGGCCGATGGGGAACGCGGGGGCGAGGTACGCTATGTTGGCACGGTTCCCAACGAGGACGATGCGGTCAGAAAGCTGGTCAAGCGGCTGACCGGGGCGGGCACGAAGTTGCAAGTCTGCTACGAGGCGGGCCCGTGCGGCTACGGCCTGCACCGGTTGCTAACCGGGCTGGGGCAGAGCTGCATCGTCATCGCCCCTTCGATGATGCCGCGGCGACCTGGCGATCACGTGAAGACCGACCGGCGTGATGCGATGACGTTGGCGCGCCTGCTGCGTGCCGGCGAACTCACCGCGATCTGGGTGCCGGACGAAGCGCACGAGGCAGTGCGCGACCTGATCCGGGCAAGGCGCAGCGCGAAGGAGGACGCCACCGGGGCCAAGCAGACGGTGAAGAGCTTTCTGCTCCGGCACGATCGTCGTTATGGCGGCAAAGGAACCTGGACCAAGATGTACTGGCGATGGTTGTCGGAGCAGCGGTTCGACTTCCCGCATCAGCAACTGGCGTTCGAGGAGATGCAGAGGCGCGTGCTCGAGGCGCAAGCACGCGTCGGCCGCCTCGAGGCGGCCCTCGGCGAGGCAGTGGAGGGCTGGCGGTTCGCCCCGCTTGTCCGCAATCTACAGGCGCTGCGTGGCATTCAGTTGGTCAGCGCCGCAACGTTGGTCGCCGAAGTCGGCGATCTTACCCGCTTCGACAATCCCAAGCAGTTGATGGCCTATGTCGGGCTGGTACCGTCCGAATATTCCAGCGGCGCTCGCAAACAGCGCGGACGCATCACCCGCGCTGGTAACGGGCAGGCGCGCACCATGCTGGTCGAGGCAGGCTGGGCTTACCGGTTGCCTGCACGCGAGGAGCGTCGCTACCGCGAGCGGGTCGCTGATCTGCCCGACGAGGTCCAGGCTATCGGATGGAAGGCGCAGGTCCGCCTGTGTCAGCGTTTCCGCCGCCTGGCCGCCACGGGCAAGCCCCAGCCCAAGGTAATAACCGCGATCGCGCGCGAACTCATCGGCTACGCGTGGGACATCGCGAGGCGCGTGTCGCCGGCGGTCGCCACCTGACCCTTTCCCCGAACGCGACGAGAGGAGGCGCCAGCGCACGACCTGCATAGCCTTGGCCGGCGTGCCGCGGGCACCCGACTGTGATGGGTAATCCACGGCGTACGTTGGGGCAGGTTCGTCCGACGCCCGATCTTAGACGGTGGACAGGCCCAGCGACGGATACGGGTAGTGCGGTAATCAACCCGCGGATGAGAGCGTGATCAATCGTCGTCGATCAGGCGCCCGCGGCACACCCGCCAAGGTCAATGCGACGCTGGCTTCCTGGCCAGCGAAGGAGTAAACTCGGCCAGCGTCTCGGATGGCAGTCATGAGAGCGTATATCTGTGCCCGTTTTATGTGACGCCCCCGTCATGGAAGCGGCTCGCGATGGCACGACCGATGCCACGCGCTGCGCCGGTGACGACGCACGTCTTGTTCTTCAATCTTTGCATGATGTTCTCGAAACCAGAGTCCAGGCGGCGCATCGCTCCGCGGGCGTATGCCTTCCCGCTTTAGCGGTGACGCTGGATCATTTCGAAAAACTCCCGAGAACACGACCAGCCTACGGCATCGGCACGATCGCCGCAATTCCCGATCAACGATCCCATGCGAGACGGGATCGCTATGCGTTGGGGTGTCATTCCGCCCCCAACCGGACCCGGCCACCAGCGGCGCATTTTTCAATAGCCCCGGTCGTTTTCCTCGCTGATCGACCGTGAAATGAAACCTTGTCGTAATCACAACAAACCGCTGGCACGATGATAAGGATCGTTCGATGTGGCGAAGGCGTAAAGGGAAACAGCCACCTGATGCCACGCTGCATCCGATTTTTCTTGTGATTCACGCTGCCCCTGCTGATCACCGCGTGTAACGACCGGCAATCAGCTAGGGAGGCAGGTGCGCAGGTTGGCTCCATGACTATGTCGGTGCGTCCAGGGACGTCCGCATGTGGATCCGCACCAACTGTGGTAAAGTTGCAGGATTTCGCTGGAGTTACGTGGTGGACGGAGAACAAACACTGGTGCCGCGCGGCGGATCGCGGGCAGCCGGCGCAGGCGTGGGCACATGACACTGCGGGTGTCGGCACCCGGAGGTTGATCATTGCGGGGGAAACCATCGCCCTCCCCGATCCAGAGGCCCAGTTCACTCCCGTTCCCAATATGCCGCCGCCAGCGCCATTTGTGTCTTGGGGGAGCGACATTCGCTCGCGTGTGTTCGCGGCGAGCAACTGGCTTCGAGAGAGGAATGACTTCACCTGCGGCCGGACCTTCGCGGGTGTCGGATTCAGACTGACGACAGCAGGCTTTCGATAGGGCATTGCTCGATTATTTCGCTGGCAGCGAGGATCGAGACATTGCTGCTCTGATCGGACCCGGCCCACACGAAAACGTTCGCATCGTCCATGCCTCGGGCGATTTCGCGGTGCTGCGCGGCGATCTTGCCGCCATAAAACCAATGCTTCAGTGCGACGGGATCCGGGAACTGCCTGCAGCGATCGGCCATTCGATTGAGGCGCCGTTCGCCGCCACGGCCTACCGCGCAGTGATCGACAGATTCCTCAGTGATTGCTTGGCATCGCGGAACTGAGGGTCTGTCCACTTCGGGAGCGTTCGTAAAAATATGCCTAGGAGATAGCATCATGAGCCTTTTGCGACTGGCACTTACTTTGGCCGCCACCGCGACTTCCTAAGGCAGCCATCTCCGCGGTACCGCCCCCAACCGCATCGGCAACGTTGATTATCCTGCCGGGCGGCATCGATCAATCTTGCGCGAGCGCAGCGAACACATGTCGCATTTGTATAGAGGGAGGGGGATCGCTGCTTTCCTGAAGGGTCAAACCGGACCACAGCGAAAGAAGGATGCGCGCCAGTTGAATGCTCGGTATGACCGGCGTCAGGCCGGTACGCCGTAGCAGATGGGACATTACACCGGCGAAAGCGGACTCGTACGCGATCTTGACCGGTTCGAAGCGAGCACGGAACGCGGCGTTGCGACGTGCGTGAAGGTGAAGTTCGACCACCAGAACCGAATAGCTGGCGTCGACGGACAAGGCATCCAGACTGGCACCGATCGTATCCAGGATGGCTTCCGCCGTTTGATACCGGGTGTCTGCCACCAACATGTCGAACTTTCTTGCGAGGTTCGCCATATGCTCTTCGACCAGCGTGAAGAGCAGATCGTCCTTGCTGGCGAAATACGAATAGAATGCGCCCTGCGAAAAGCCGGCGCGTTCGCAGATGCCTCGAATCGAGGCGGCTGCGACCCCTCCTGCAACGATCAGCCCTATCGCGGCGTCGAGCAGTCGTGTCCGCGTCTCCATGCGCATCTCGGGACGCTTCCTGCGGCGTGGTACCGTCTGCGTCGTCGGTGTCGTCTCATAATCCACCGACACCAGATGCAGCCCGTTGGCGTCAAGGGCAACAGCCACACAGGTATTGCAACTAATATATCGCTTGATATGTTAATGTGGCCCGCCTCAATGAAAGCCGTCATCCGTGACCACCCGCCGCCCCATCGCCTATCGCGACGATCTCGAAATCGAGCAGCCCGACGAAGCCGCGCTGACGCGTGAGATCGTGGCTCGAATGGCGGCGACACAGGCTGCTCACGCAGAGCGGCATCATCATGCGCACCGAGACGCACATGCGAAGAGCCATGCGATCCTGAAAGGGCGGATGACAGTCCATCAGGATCTGCCTGCCGAATTGGCGCAGGGCATCTTCGCCCACCCTGGCGAACATGAGATCGTAGCTCGACTGTCATCGGCGCCGGGTGATATTTACAGCGATGCAGTGCCGGCCCCGCGCGGCTTTGCGGTCAAGGTCATCGGCGTTGGGGGCGAGCGCCTGTCACCCACCCTCGGGGGGGCCAATCAGGATTTCCTGATGGTCAATTTTCCGACGCTCGCCTTTGGTACGATCGCCAAATACAAGGTCATGCTGGGTCTGCTTGAAAAGAACGCGGACGCGCCTGAGGCGGCGCAGCGGCTGATCGCCGCTGCCGCGCGTGGCGTGAAGGGCGCTGTGGAGGCGCTAGGCGGCAGCCCTAAAGCCACGCTTGACGGACTGGCGCGCGACCATGCGAACATGCTGGGCGAGACATTTTATACGCAGGCGGCAATCCGCTACGGCGATCATGTTGCGAAACTGTCGCTGGCGCCGGTCGGGGGGGTGGCCGAACTGACCGGACGGCAGGTCGAGGCGGGCTTCTCGACCATGCGTGACGCGGTAGTCGACCATTTCCGGCACGCCGGCGCCACCTACGAATTACGCGCGCAGCTATGCGTCGACCCGGATACAATGCCGGTCGAGGACGCGGCGGTCCTGTGGGATCCTGCCCTTTCACCGCATCGCGCGATCGCAACGCTGACCTTCCCTCCCCAGGATGCCTATGCCCCGGCCAGACAGGTGCATGGCGACGACCATCTCGCCTTCAACCCGTGGAACGGGGTCGCGGCGCATCGGCCGCTCGGCGGCATCATGCGAATCCGCAAGGCAGCGTATGAATCGTCCTCCAGCCAGCGGCACAGGCTGAATGCCGTGGCTCGGCGCGAACCACGCTCGCTTGATGAAATTCCGGACTGATCCGAACCAGAAGGAGCCGTTCATGGCCGACAGTAAAGATCCCAGGCTTGATGACGAAACCCGTCTGCAAGAGTTCCGTCGCCTCGCCGCAGAAATCGCCGCCGATGCCCCCACGCTGGCCAGGATCGCGATCGAAGGCTTGATCCGCAACCACAACCCTCTGTTCAAGGGCACCGCCGGGTCGGCGGGCCGGGCCGGCCGGCAATCGGGCAATGTGTCCGAACTGACTGCAATCGCCAAACTCAAGCCTGGCGGAGGCGACCGGCTGCGTCGCATCTTCAACCTGACCGGCGGCAATTTCGACGGCGCCCAGAAAGTTTCGACGCTGCATGACATGCGTTTCGTCCTGTTCGACGACGACACGCGCATCCTGTTCGCTACGGCGTACGACGGTGACTGGGATACCTATATCAACGACTTCGCGACCAAGATCCCTGACCTGATGGATCTCTTGTTCGCCAATGTCGAAGGGTGGCCGGGGATTGCCTCGCCTGACGTGAAGGATTTCATCGCCGATCACCAGATCGACGCGGCCGGTTGGTTCGTCGCCAACCCGCAGGTGACGGTTGTGGACGTGCGGCGGCTGCAGCGGATGGAGACGGCGCTCGATGCCTTCCTCGATACAATGGCCGGCAACACCGCTGTGGACCCCGCGACACGGGACGCGCTGGCCCTGCTGTCGAGGCAGGTGTCGGTGCCGCACGGAGTGGATTACTGATGGGTATCCTCCAGCACCTCAAGGACCGCTTCCGCCCTGACCGCGTGACGCTGCAGCTGGACGACATTCAGGCGTTGATCCTGCGCGCGCGGCCTGAACCGTATGTCGGCATTCACGCAATGCTTCACGTCGACGACGCCGCGGGTGGCCGCGATCTCCTGCGAAGGCTCGCGCCGCATATCCCTGCCGCAGCAGACTGGACCGAAGAGCTGACGGCATGGACCGGCGTGGCGATCAGTCACGCGGGTCTGAAGGCGCTTGGGGTGCCCGAAGGCTCGCTCGCCAGCTTTCCTCTGTCGTTTCGTCAGGGAATGGCGGCGCGCGCCGAGCAGCTGCGTGACGCGGGAGAGAATGCTCCCGAGCAATGGGAGGAGGCGTATCGCGACAATCGCTGCCACATCGCGCTCACCATCTTCGCTTCGGATCAGGCCCGGCTTGACGAAGCCACCGACCGGGCAATGTCCGAATATCATGCATCGAGCGGCGTGACGCTGATCGGAACACATCGTTTCGGAGCCGATGCGGATGCCAAGAACCCGTTCGGCTTTCGTGACTCGGTGTCGCAGCCGACCGTCGCGGGTGCCGGGGTCGATCCACAGCCGGGGCAGGAGCGCGCGATCGCGCCGGGCGAGTTCATCCTGGGCGAGGACAGCGAAACGGGAGCGCCGCTGGAGATACCGCAGCCTGACGCGCTGGGGCGGAACGGTTCCTATGTCGTGCTGCGCAAGTATGACAGTCGACCGGGCGCATTCAACGATTTCGTGCGCGGCCAGGCAAACGATGAGGCGGCGCAGGAGCTGCTGGCCGCCAAGATGTTCGGCCGCTGGCGATCGGGGGCACCGCTGATCCTGTCGCCGACCCGCGACGACGAAGAGCTGGGCGCCGATCCGGCCCGGCGCAACGACTTTGATTTCTCGGGCGACAAGGCGGGAATTGTCTGTCCGCATGGCGCGCACATGCGCCGCCTCAATCCGCGCGGTGAGCGACTGACGATCCTGACTGACGAAAACATCCACCGGATCATCCGCCGCTCTTCCACCTTCGGTCCGAAATGGTCGGCCGACCTGACTGCTGCCGACGATGGCGAGGACGATCGCGGCATCTTCTTCATCTTCATCTCGGCACGTGCGTTCGACACGATCGAGTTTCTGCAGCAGGAATGGATCAATCGCGGTAATTTCATCGACCTGGGGAAGGAGCGTGATCCTGTGGTTGGCCTGCATGAGGAACCCGGACGCTTCACCGTGCCTGCCGAGCCGGTTCGTCGCCGTATAGACGGTGTCACCACGTACAACCGGCTGCGTGGCGGCGAATATATGTTCATGCCTTCGCTCACCGCTTTGCGATGGATCGCGGCAGGATCGTGGAACTGAGATGCCTGACCATGGTCCGGGCCGCTACGTTGAATATCGGTATCCGATCAGGGTCGGTCCGGGAGCGATCGACGATCTCGATCATGTGAACAACGCCATCTATCTCATGTGGATGCAAGAAGCGGTCAACGCCTATTGGCGCAAGACCGCGCCGCCAGAACAGGTAGAGACGCTCGCCTGGATCGCGCACCGTCATGACGTGGTCTATCACAGGCCCGCCGTGCTGCACGATCTGATCGTCGCCGTAGTGCGCGTCATTGGTCATCAAGGATGTCGTGCCCACTTTGAAACTCGCTTCGAGCGAAACGGCGAAGACGTTGCCATAGTTGAGTCTACGCTGGTGTGCATCGATCGCGGGTCCAGGCAACTTGTGCGTATTCGTCCCGATCTTGCTCAGCATTTCTATCTTCGTGACACTGAAGCAACTACGGCTAGAGTCAGGACTCGTTGATTACAGCCAGAAGATGACGGTGGCAGCGAGGGCGATGGCGGAGAAGAAGACGGTCGGGCAGCGGTCGTAGCGGGTTGCGACGCGGCGCCAGTCCTTGAGGCGGCCGAACATGATCTCGATGCGGCTACGTCGCCGATAGCGGCGCTTGTCGTACCTGACCGGCTCGTTGCGGGACCGCCGCCCTGGGATGCAGGGTTGGATGCCCTTGGCCTGGAGCGCATCCCTGAACCAGTCGGCGTCGTAGCCGCGGTCACCTAGCAGCCACTGAGCCTTCGGCAGGTCGTCCAGCAACGCTGCCGCACCGGTGTAGTCGCTGACCTGGCCCGCGGTCATAAAGAAGCTCAAGGGGCGTCCGTTCGCATCGGCTACGGCATGGAGCTTGGTGTTCATGCCGCCCTTGGTGCGGCCTATCAGGCGGCCAAGGCCCCCCTTTTTACCCGCAGGCTCGATGCCGTGCGGTGCGCCTTCAGGTAGGTGGCGTCGATCATAACCGTCTTCGGCTCGGCGCCTGCCGCCGCCAGCCCTTCCATCATCCGCGTGAACACGCCTGCCTCACCCCAGCTGACGTGACCCCGGTCTTTCATCCAGCGGCAACCAGAGGCCGACCGTGGTTTTCGCGCATGAGCGCAGGTGAAGCAACGGGCGGGGTTAACCCCGCTCGTTGCTGTTCGAGCCCGGCAGCGAACGCA
>NZ_QQWV01000056.1:0-22715 GCF_003951715.1 Sphingomonas sp. ABOLH
CCGTTCCGACTGCCGCCCGCCCCCTCCACCAGCCTGCGGCTGGTCCCCCTCCCCACATTGTGGGGAGGATCTCAGGCAGGTCGATGCGCTACATAAGCGGTGCGGAGACCCGCGACGAAGCCCAGTTTTTCGTAGAACCGATGTACCCGCGGATCGGAGCGGCCGCTTTGCAGCAGGACGTGGTAGCAGTCGGCCTGCCAAGCCAAGCCGAGTAAATAGCGGACGACGGCGCGACCATGGCCTTTACCCTGCCGGTCCGGACGGGCGGCGACGCTTTCGAGGAAACCGTGCCGCCTGCCATCACGCAGCAGATTGGGCGCAGTAATCAGTGTTGCGGATGCAACGATCGTGGAATCGACGATCGCCACCGCCACATGGGTCGCTTCCGATTCCAGTAACTCGACCCAAAGGGCGCCCCGGCGGTCGATGTCGGCCGCATCGCTGAACCCGACAGATTCATAGAGGCCGATCAGCGCAGAAAGATCGCCGTCTTCTGCCAACCGCACGATGCGATCGATCGCCTCAAGCCTTCTCCAGCGTGCATTGCAGCGGATGCTGGTTCTGGCGGGCGAAGTCCATCACCTGCGCGACCTTGGTCTCGGCGACTTCATAGGTGAAGACGCCGCAGACGCCGACGCCGCGCTGGTGGACGTGGAGCATCACCCGCGTGGCTTCCTCCATGCTCATGCGGAAGAAGCGTTGCAGGCACAGCACGACGAATTCCATCGGCGTGTAGTCGTCGTTGAGCATCAGGACGCGGTAGGGCGTCGGCTTCTTGACGCGGGTCTGCGTGGCGACGCCGAGGCCGGTCGAGCGGTCGTCGTCATGGTCGCGGTCGTCACCGGCCATCGGGATGCTGGGCTGTCGAGACATGTCGCCGCAAAATAGGGCATTGCCGGGGGACAGGGCAAGGGGGTGCGGCACCGGTCGATACCACCCCCGAAGCAAAAAGGGCGACCGCTCGCGCGATCGCCCCCTTCGTTCGACCAGGTGAACCGGTCGCTTACGCGACGGTCTTCACCTTGTCGGCGGCAACCGCAACGCGGTTGCTGATCGGCTGCGCGGCATCGCCGGCCAGCTTGATCATCATTTCCGTGGTCTTCGACGCTTCGGCGACGAACGAGTCGAACGACTGGCGCACGAAGTCCGACTGGAGCTTCATGAATTCGGTCGGCGACTTGACCGATGCCAGCGTCTTGGCGGTCGAGGTCGCGTGCTCGAACGACTTGCGGCCGTACTCAGCCATTTCCTGGCCGAGGGTTTCGAGGCCCTTGGCGGCGATGCGGCTGGCTTCGACCATCGCTTCGATGTTGCCCTTGGCCATCTCGTTCATTTCCTCGAAGCCCTTGGCGCCCTTTTCCATGGCGGCCTTCGCCTTCTCGTTCATGTCGGCCATCATCGCCTGCGCCTTGTTGGCGGCGTTCTGGGTGGTGGCGGTCGCTTCGTTGGTGACGTCCATGGTCTTTTCCTCGACTTGCGCGGTCACGGTCTCGACCGCCGCGGTGGTTTCCTCGACCGCGTTCTGCGCGGTTTCGACGACGGCTTCCGCCGCCTTGGCCACCGGTTCCACGACGGGCGCGGCATCGATGGCGGGTAGTTCAGCCTTAAAGGGCAGTTCGGCAGGAGCGGGCTTCGGTTCGGCGACGAACGGCACCGGCGGAACCTCCGCCTTGGCCGGCGCCTTTACCGGTTCGGCGACCGGCGCGACCGGCGTCGATGCGGCAGCCTCGACCGGAGCGGTCGCGGCCGGGCGGGTGGATCGGGAACTGGCGGGCTTGCGCGCGCCGGTCTTCGGACCTCTCGTGGCCACTCGACATCCTCCATCTACTACTGCTGCGTCGCACCAAATAGAGGAGGCCGGTTTCACTTTCAAGACGCTATTTTGTGCAGCGCAGCATAAAGTTACGCTACAGTATTCGCGCGTTATCGCGTCCGCACATACTCGCCGGGTGCATCGCACAAGGCCGGCATCGCGCCCTCGCCCGGCACCCGCGCGCCGGTGGCCGGAACGGTCGCGCCATCGGCCGCGGCGATCCATGCGCGCCAGTCCGGCCACCAGCTCCCCTTGGTTTCCTTCGCCCCGGCGACGAACGCCTCCAGCGAATCGGCCGCTTCGTCATTGGTCCAGTACTGATATTTCCCGGCCGAGGGCGGGTTGACCACGCCGGCGATATGCCCCGATCCCGCCAGCACGAAGCGCAGCGGACCGGTGAAATGCTCGGTCACCTTCCACACGCTTTCGGCAGGCGCGATATGATCCTCGCGCCCCGCCTGGATATACGCCGGCGTCTTGACGGTGGAGAGGTCGATCGGCACCTCGTCGACCGTCATCGACCCGGCCTGCACCAGCCGGTTGTCGCGATACAGGTCGGTCAGATAGCCCAGATGCCAGTTCGCCGGCAGGTTGGTGACATCGGCATTCCAGTGGAGCAGGTCGAACGGCGCATAATCGTTGCCGAGCAGATAGTTGTTGGTGACGTAGTTCCAGATCAGGTCGCGCCCGCGCAGCAGGTTGAACGTCGCCGCCATGTAGCGCCCGTCGAGATAGCCGTCCTGCCCGACCTGCCGGATCAGTTTCAGCTGTTCGTCGTCGACGAACAGGGAAAGTTCACCGGCTTGCGAAAAGTCGACCTGCGCGGTGAAGAAGGTGGCGGTGGCGACCTTCGCCGCCTCGCCCCGCGCCGCCAGCAGCGCCAGCGTCGCGGCCAGCGTCGTGCCCGCCACGCAATAGCCGATGGTATGGACCGATTCGACGCCCAGCAGATCGCGCACCGTGTCGATCGCGTCGATCTGCCCGCGCACGACATAATCGTCCCACGTCACGTCCTTCATCGACGCATCGGCCGACTTCCACGACACGACGAACACGCTGAGGCCCTGTTCGACCGCCCAGCGGATGAAGCTCTTCTCCGCCGTCAGGTCGAGGATGTAGAAGCGGTTGATCCACGGCGGAAAGATCAGCAGCGGGATCGCACCGACCGTCTCGGTCGTCGGTGCATAGTGGATCAATTCGTAGAGCGCGGTGCGCTTGATGACCTTGCCCGGCGTGGTCGCGACGTTGCGGCCCAGTTCGAACGCGCTGGTATCGCTCTGCGTCATCTGCCCCTTGGCCATGTCGGCCAGCATGTTCTGCAGGCCTTTCAGCAGATTCTCGCCGCGCGTCTCGATGATCTTTTCGACCACGACCGGATTGGTCGCCGGGAAGTTGGTCGGGCTCATCGCGTCGATCAGCCCGCGCGTGGCGAAGCGCAGCTGTTCTTTCTGCTTGGGCTCCACGCCGTCCAGCGCGTCGACGCTTTTCAGCATATGGTCGGCGACCAGGAAATAGCTTTGGCGGATGAAGGCGAACAGCGGGTCGTCATGCCATTGCTTCGCCTTGAACCGTTTGTCGCGGGCGCGTTCGGGCGATTCCTCGACCGGTTCGGCATTGGCCGGGTCGAGGAAGCGTTGCCACAGCTTCATCGTGTCGGCCCAGAAATCGGTCTGCGCCTTCACCATGCCGGTCGGATCGGGGATCGCCGGGGTCCGTTCCAGCAGGTCGATGCCCTGTTCCAGCATCATCTGCTGCGCGCGGCCGAGCATCTGCGTCCAGTGCTGCAGGTCCTCCAAGGACATTGGCGTGGTGGGCGGCATATTCGACTCGGCGGTCATTTTCTTCTCCCAGGGGCGCGCGGGCCTACCCGTTAGTTGCTTCGTAGCGTAAGGGCGATGACGAAAGGAACGAGAATGTCCGACGAATTCTACCGCATGAAGCGCCTGCCCCCCTATGTCATCGCCGAAGTGAACGCGATGCGGGCCGCCGCGCGTGCGGGGGGCGAGGACATTATCGACCTCGGCATGGGCAATCCCGACCTGCCGCCGCCCGACCACGTCATCGAAAAGCTGGTCGAGGTCGCGCGCAAGCCGTCGGCGCATGGTTATTCGCAGTCGCGCGGCATTCCCGGGCTGCGTCGCGCCCAGGCCAATTATTACGGCCGCCGCTTCGGGGTCGACATCGATCCCGAGAGCGAGGTCGTGGTGACGATGGGGTCGAAGGAGGGCCTGGCCAGCCTGGCGACCGCGATCACCGCGCCGGGCGACGTGATCCTCGCGCCCAATCCCAGCTACCCGATCCACATGTTCGGCTTCATCATCGCCGGGGCAACGATCCGCGCGGTGCCGACCACGCCCGACGAACATTATTTCGAAAGCCTCGAACGCGCGATGGCGTTTACGGTGCCCAAGCCCAGCGTGCTGGTGATGGGCTATCCATCGAACCCGACCGCCGAGGTCGTCGACCTCGCCTTCTACGAACGCGTCGTCGCGTTCGCGAAGGAACATGGGCTGTGGGTCATCTCCGACCTCGCCTATAGCGAGCTCTATTATGACGGCTGCCCGACGCCGTCGATCCTGCAGGTAAAGGGCGCGAAGGACGTCGCGATCGAATTCACTTCGCTCAGCAAGACCTATTCGATGGCCGGCTGGCGCATGGGGTTCGGCGTCGGCAACAAGAAGCTGATCGCGGCGATGACGCGGGTGAAGTCGTATCTCGATTACGGCGCCTTCACCCCGATCCAGGCGGCGGCGTGCGCGGCGCTCAACGGGCCGCAGGATATCGTCGAGAAGAACCGCCAGCTGTACCACAAGCGCCGCGACGTGCTGGTCGAAAGCTTCGGCCGGGCCGGGTGGGACATCCCCAGCCCACGCGCATCGATGTTCGCCTGGGCCCCGCTGCCGCCGGCGCTGGCGCATCTCGGGAGCCTCGAATTTTCCAAGCAGCTGCTGACCGAGGCCAAGGTCGCGGTCGCGCCCGGCGTCGGCTATGGCGAGAATGGCGAAGGCTATGTGCGGATCGCCATGGTCGAGAACGAACAACGCCTGCGGCAGGCGGCGCGCAACGTGAAGAAGTATCTGCAGTCGATGGGCGTCAATACGCCGGCGGGGCGCAGCGCGGGGTAACGCCGACCAGAGCACGACGGTACCCCCGCGCAGGCGGGGGTCCAGGGCGAGGAAACGCGACGTCTGTCTGCTTGGCTCTGGATCCCCGCCTGCGCGGGGATACGGTATGGTTGGGTAGGAGGCCGGAACCCCTTCCTGCTTCCCGGCGCTATAGGCAGCTACCAAAACCGGAGCGCGCCGATGACCACCCTGCCCCTCGAACTCACCCTGCTCGGCTGGTCGGTCGTGCTGCTGGTCGTGGCGCTCATGCTGCAGGGGCAGCTGGCGACGCGCGAGCTGGGCGTCAAATGGAACGCCGGTCCGCGCGACGGGGACCAGCATCCCAAGGGCGCACTGGCCGGGCGGGCGCAGCGCGCGCTCGACAATTTCAAGGAAACCTATCCGGCGTTCATCGCACTGGCACTGGCGCTGGCGGTCAGCGGGCGGACCGGGGGGCTGGGCGCGACCGGCGCGCTGCTGTGGTTCGTCGCGCGGATCGTCTATCACCCGCTCTACCTGTTCGGGGTGCCCTATGTCCGCAGCCTGGTATGGGTCGCGTCGATGTTCGGGCTGTTGCTGATGCTGATCCGCCTATTGTGACAAAGTGTTGCTTGCGCGGCCCCATATTTTCCTCGCTACGCACCGCCCAGCCCCTGTCGCACCCATGGCTGCCCCGCATTCCGCGCGGGCGGAGTCGTCGCCATGTTCCTGTTCAAGGGTCTTGAAAGCCATCCGCGCAGTTTCGTGAAGGCGGTGTCGTGGCGCACCGTGGGATCGATCGATACCTTCGTGCTGGGGCTGTTCTTTTCGGGATCGGCCAAGCTGGCGGGTGCGATCGCCGGGACCGAGGTCATCACCAAGATCCTGCTCTTCTATTTCCACGAACGCGCCTGGTCGCTGGTCCGCTGGGGTCATCGCACCGAGGAGGAGGTAGCGGAAGCGCCCGCGCCGGTGGCCGCCGCGTAAAATCATACTGATTCAAATCAGTTACCGCGATTTCCGTGCGACCATTGCCGCACGGATCGCGTTGGGTCGCAACTATTCCCGTTGAGGAGGTTCCGATGGCCCGACCGATGATGATCGCCCTGACCCTGTCCATGCTGGCCGCCGCCCCGGCGCTGGCGCAGACGCCCGCCACCTATGTCGCCAAGGCCGGTGCCAGCGACCTGTACGAGCGCACGTCGAGCCAGCTGGTGCTGCAATCGACCAAGGACGCCAAGATCCGCGACTTCGCGACGATGATGATCCGCGATCACCAGAAGAGCACCGCCGATGTAAAGCGCGCCGCCACCGCCGCGCGTGTCGCCGTGCCCGCGCCGAAGCTGGAGCCGGCCCAGGCGCAGATGGTCGCCGAACTGCGCCGCGCGACCGGTGCTGCGCGCGACCGGCTCTACGTCACCCAGCAGCGGACCGCGCATCAGCAGGCGCTGGCGCTGCACAGCGGCTATGCCCAGAACGGCACTGCCGCGCCGCTGAAGACCGTCGCCGCCGCCACCGCGCCGGTGGTGCAGCATCATATCGAGATGCTGCAAGGCATGTAATCGTGACGACCGGCCGGCGCAATCACCGGCCGGTCGTCAATCGCGCACCACGTCCTCGGGCAGCGACCAGATCAGGTCGCCCTTGCCCAGCACGCGCCCGTCATGGCTGTGCACTGCGACCGGCTGGATCGGACGGCGGTCGCGGGCATCGACCAGCACCGGCGTCGCCGCGACGCCCGTCTCCCACCGCTCGCCCCATTGCCGCAACGCGACCATCGTCGGCAGCAGCGCATAGCCCTTTTCGGTCAGGCGATATTCGATCTTGCGCCGGTCGCTTTCGACCGCACGCCGTTCGAGGATGCCGTGCCCGACCAGCCGCGACAGCCGGTTGGCGAGGATGTTGCGCGCGATGCCCAGCTCCGACTGGAACTCCTCGAAATGCGACAACCCGTTGAACGACCCGCGCAGGATCAGGAACGACCAGCGTTCGCCCATCGCCTCCAGCGCGGCGGGCAGGCTGCAATGGTTGGCCAGTTCGCGCAGCGGTTCTCGAAGGGCGGTCGTCATTCCTGCCGGTCTAGCGCAACCATGGGGGTAAGGGAAATAATGCGTTTTTCGCATCCGCAGCAAAGATAGCCATTTGCAACTTACATCGATGTATATTAGCGCCGGCATAACGAATCACCCGCCGGAGATGCGCGCCATGAAGACCCCCGCTTTGCTGACGTCCGCCCTGCTGTCCGCCGCCGCCCTCACCCTCCCCTTCGCCGCCGCCGCACAGCCGCGCGGCTATAGCGCGGTGCCCGCCACCGCCCCGACGATCGCGGCGATGATGACGCGCAGCACGCCGTGGAAATGCGCCGGCGACCGCTGCGTCACCACCCGGACCGAAGGCAGCCCGCTGACCATGTGCCAGCTCGCCGCAAAGGAACTGGGCACGCTCACCGCCTTCACCGCCAATGGCGAGGCATTCGCCGCCGAACAGCTCGCCAAATGCAACACCCGCGCCAAGAGTGCGTGAGGCGCCGTAAAAACGGTTGCATTCGGTCGTTGCCCCGCCCCATCTAGATTCCATGCTGCGGCAGTATGAATTGGTGGAGCGGGTCAAGGCCTATGACCCGGATGCGAACGAGGCGCTGCTGAACCGCGCCTATGTCTTTTCGATGCACGCGCATGGCAGCCAGAAGCGCGCATCGGGCGACCCTTATTTCAGCCACCCGATCGAGGTGGCCGGCATCCTGACCGACCTGCACCTCGACGACGAGACGATCGCGACCGCGATCCTGCACGACACGGTCGAGGACACCGTCGCCACGCACGAGGAAATCCAGGCCAAGTTCGGCGAGAATGTCGCGCGGCTGGTCGAAGGCGTGACCAAGCTCAGCAAGATCGAGGCGCAGACCGAGAACGAGCGCGCCGCCGAAAACCTGCGCAAGTTCCTGCTAGCGATGTCCGACGACATTCGCGTGCTGCTGGTCAAGCTGGCCGACCGGCTGCACAATATGCGCACGCTCCATCACATATCGAAGCCCGAGAAGCGCAAGCGGATCGCGCGCGAGACGATGGATATCTATGCCCCGCTCGCCGAGCGGATCGGCATGTACGAGTTCATGAACGAAATGCAGACGCTGGCATTTCGCGAGATCGAACCCGAGGCCTATGAATCGATCACCCGGCGGCTGGAACAGCTTGAGGAAGGCGGCGGCGACCGTGTCGCCAAGATCGGCGGCGACCTGAAGGCGATGCTCGACCGTCACGGCATCGCGGCGGAAGTGTCGGGCCGGCGCAAGCATCCCTATTCGATCTGGCGCAAGATGTCGGAACGGCACGTCACGCTGGAGCAGCTGTCCGACATCATCGCGTTCCGCGCGATCGTCGACAGCGAGGAGGAATGCTACCGGGCATTGGGCATCATCCATCGCCGCTGGCCGATGGTGCCGGGCCGGTTCAAGGATTATATCTCGACGCCCAAGCGCAACGGCTACCGCTCGCTCCACACCAGTGTGATCCATGCCGAGAATATGCGGATCGAGGTGCAGATCCGCACGCACGAGATGCATGCCCAGGCCGAATTCGGCCTCGCCGCCCACTGGGCCTACAAGCAGGATGCGGTGCGCCCCGATACACAGGTCCGCTGGATTCGCGACCTCGTCGAAATCCTCGACAATGCCGAGAGCCCGGAAGAGCTGCTCGAACATACCCGCATGGCGATGTATGCCGACCGCATCTTCGCCTTCACGCCCAAGGGCGAACTGCACCAGCTGCCCAAGGGCGCCACGCCGATCGACTTCGCCTACGCCGTGCACACCGATCTCGGCGATCAGGCGGTGGGGGCGAAGGTCAATGGCGGCGTCGTGCCGCTTCGCACCGAGCTGAAGAACGGCGACCAGGTGCAGATCCTGCGGTCGAAGGCGCAGCGCCCGCAGGCCAACTGGTTGAACTTCGCCATCACCGGCAAGGCACGTGCCGCCATCCGCCGCTATATCCGCCAGCGCGAACGCGACGAGACGGTGGCGCTCGGCACCAAGCTGTACATCGAACTCATCGCGCGCCTGCCGGTCCCGCCGGGCAGTGACGCGCTGGGCGAGGCGCTCAAGCGGCTGAAGTTGACCGACGAGGCGGCGCTGTACGAAGGGCTGGCGCGCGGCAAGCTGAGCGAGGAAGCGGTGATGGAGGCGGTGATGCCGGGCGTCATCGCCAATCGCCTCGCCGAACCGATCCCAGCCCAGCGCGCGCCGATCGAGATCAAGGGGCTGACCGCAGGGGTCGGCTACGACCTCGCCACCTGCTGCCATCCGGTGCCGGGCGACCGCATCATCGGCGTCCGGCGTGGCGCGGGCCGGTTCGAAGTGCACGAGATCGGTTGCAGCGAGATCGAGGCGATCGACCCGCACCATTGGATCGACCTGACCTGGGGCGACAATGCCGAAGGGGCGACGGCGCGGATCGCGGTCACGCTGAAGAACGAACCCGGCGCGCTCGGCGCGGTCGCGACCGTGATCGGCGGGCACAAGGCGAACATCCTGGGGCTCCGGCTCGACAACCGCGACACCACCTTCCACACCAACACCATTGATGTGGAAGTGCGCGATGCGGCGCACCTGATGAAGCTGCTCGCCGGACTGCGCGCGGCCGATGCGGTGAACAAGGCGGAACGGGTTTAGGGCGACGCCCCCTACCCCGTCCCGGAGCGTACCCCCGCGCAGGCGGGGGTCCAGAGTAACGATCGGCGTCGCCAGCGGCTCTGGACCCCCGCCTGCGCGGGGGTACGGATACTAACCGCCGGCTCGCGACCGGCGGCCTCCCCGATCAATCCTCGGCGATCAGGCTGTCCTTGCGCGTATCGCGCATCCGCAGATACACGATCAGCGAAATGCCGATCATCGCGGTGACGTACCAGTAGAAGCCCTGCTCCCACCCGGCGGCCTTGAACTTCAGCGCGACCCATTCCGCCGTGCCGCCGAAGATGGTGTTGGCCAGCGCATAGGGCAGCGCGACGCCCAGCGCGCGGATATGCGCCGGGAACATCTCCGCCTTCACCACCGCGTTGATCGAGGTGTAGCCGGTGACGATGATCAGCGCCGCCATCACCAGCAGCCCGGCGGTGAACATGTCGGTCGTCCGCTCCAGCGTCGCGAAGATCGGATAGGTGAACAATACGCCGGCAATGCCGAAGGCGATCATCAGCGGCTTGCGCCCGATCCTGTCGCTCAGCGCCCCCGCCACCGGTTGCAGCAGCATGAAGATGAACAGCGTGACCGCGTTGATCTGCGTCGCCGCTTCCTTCGAGAAGCCCGAGGTGTTGACCAGGAACTTCTGCATGTAGATCGAATAGGCGTAGAAGGCGAGCGTACCGCCGGCGGTCAGCAGCATGACCAAAGCGGTTTCCTTCGGATGGTGGCGCAGCAGCGTCAGGAACCCCGACTTGGGCGCGTCGGACGCCTTGACGTTCTTGAAACTCTGCGTCTCGGCGAGGCCACGGCGCAGGCGGAAGACGACCACGGCCAGCACCGCGCCGATCACGAACGGGATGCGCCAGCCCCATTCCTCCAGCGCCGGCTTGCTCATGACGTTCTGGAGGAGCAGCAGCAGCAGGATCGCGAGCAGCTGGCCCGAGATCAGCGTGACATATTGGAACGACGAGAAGAAGCCGCGCCGATCCTTGCCGGCCATTTCCGAAAGATAGGTCGCGCTGGCGCCATATTCGCCGCCGACCGACAGGCCCTGCATCAGCCGCGCGAGCACCAGCAGCGCGGGCGCCGCGACGCCGATGGTTTCATAGCCCGGCGTCAACGCGATGATCAGCGACCCCGCACACATCAGCGTCACCGACAGCGTCAGCCCCGACTTGCGGCCGTGCCGGTCGGAATAGACGCCCATGACCCACGCGCCGATCGGCCGCATGACGAACCCGACCGCGAACACCGCCGCCGTGCTCAGCAGCTGGGCGGTCTGGTCGGTGCCGGGAAAGAAATGCGGGGCGAAATACAGGGTGAAGGCGGCATAGACATACCAGTCGAACCATTCGACCAGATTGCCGGTCGACCCGCCGATGATCGATTTCAGGCGCGCATTGGTCGATGTCGTCGCGTCCTGCGCGAGATGCGGCGTGGGTGGGGTCGCCATATCGTCTCCCATTATCCTGTGATGATGCCGTCAAGGGGATCGATCACGCGATAGCGGTGCCGCGCGCGGCGTACCAGCGTCGATCCGGATGAGCGACGCGACGTCGGGAACAGGCGGTTTTCGAAAACGGGGCAGCGACGCCGACGGGGAACCCCGTCGCGGCCAATGCAAGCGCGGTATCGTCGCAACGCCACTGGCGCGCCCGACATAACGAAGGTGGGCACTCAGATCATTGGGAAATTGTGGTGCCAAAGGCGACTTAACGGTGTTTCTACCGGATATCGTTCGATGGCGACCTAATGATCACACATTGAAATACATTGCTGTGTTCCGAATCCAAGATGGCCGATTTTGGGACTTTCCGGTAATTCCAGATGGTGCCCGCCAACGACTGTTTTCGTCAGAACTGGTCATTCCGGGCTGGGTCGCATTCGTAGCCGCATATGAGCAATCCTAACCGTCTGCCGACAGGCAGGTCCGCGAGCCAATCGCGGTGAGCCGCCCTTCGGTAAGGGAGCAGTTGGCGATCATCCGGACGCATGTTTGGCGATAAGATCGTGCACCTGTGCAGGATCAAACGCGACGTCCCACGACCACTGGCCGAACCCGCCCGTCGAATTGATGGCACGCACCCACTCGTCCAGTGCTTCGCGCTTGGCCTTGTTCTGCTGGCTGTCTGTTCCCTTGATTTCAAGCGCCAGCGTCTTCCCGTTCGCCAGCCTGACGATGAAGTCGGGAATGTAGCGGCGGCGTGATCCTTGCCAGAGGTAATGTATCTGGAAGCTCAGGTGATCGTTCTTGGCATAGGCGATCACGTCCTCCCGGCTCTCGAAAACGTTGGCTGCGTACTGTTCCCACGCCGAGTCTCCGACCACATGGCTGATATGGGATTTACCGGTCGGCATGTTCGGTTTGGTTGTGTACCACGCCCGCATCTGGCCGGTGCTGCCAATCGGGTTCTCTTCGTCGAAGACCGGCGTCAGGGCAGCGATGTTCTGCTCGGTCACGAACCGCAGGACATGCCGCACGATCAGATCGATGTTTAGCGCAATAAGGATGCGGCGGCGCACCGGATCGCTATGGAACAGCGACGGAATGTCGATCTTGTCCGACCGCAGGAAAGTCTCGACCAGCCGGATAAGCTGGAAGACGAGGTATTCCTCGTTACCCTTGAAGTTGCCTTTGAGTTCGGCGAACGCCTTGCGGGCGGCAACGAATGTCAGCCGCTGAAGGCGGAACTCTTCGGGCAGCAATGACAGGTCGATAGCTGTCACCTTGCTCATGTCCGCCGCACCGCCAAGCGCGGGGGCGATCTCGGCACTGATGACGGTTGCGACCGGATTGAGGGTCAACGGCTCGACCTTCGCCCATTCCACTGTCAGTTCCGGCTTCACCACCGTTTCGATACGGAGGACGTTCGGCCACTTCAGTTCAAGTGAGGCACGGTCAGGCACCACATCAATCTGTGTGCTGGGTTTTGGCGGCGGCGGAGCATCGCCGCCTTCGCCCGGCTCATAGATCGAAAGCGGAACACCGAAGACGTTGACGTATTCCGGCAGGAACAGGCCGTTTTCGTCCTTGTCGTAACCGACACGGCGCAGCCCTCGACCGATGACCTGTTCGCAGAGTAGCTGCGATGTGAATGCCCGCAGCCCCATGATGTGGGTAACGTTCTTTGCGTCCCAGCCTTCGGACAACATGGCGACCGAAATGACTTTCTGGAGGTTCTGACCGGCACCGCCCCGCTTTCCGACATTGTCGATGATTTCGCGGAGTAGTTCCTCCTTCTTCATCGTCCCAAGGCGTTCCTTCTTGGTTTCAGGGATCGCGGCCTCGTCGATCACCTGTTCCAGGCGGGCCTCATACCCCTTGTCCGCGCTGGCTGTCTCGCCAACTTCGGCCTTCTCCATGACGCGGGAGTCCACGCGAAGGGTTTTGCCCGGCGCGTTTAATTCCGGCCAAAAGCAATCGCCCTGATTGAAGTAGTGCTCGATGCGCGCCGCCGTCTCGGTGCGGTTACACACGGTTAGCATGACCGGGGGCGAATGATGGCCAGCCCAATCCTTTGCTGTCACCCGCCAGTCAGCCCCGAGGATCGTGTAGGCGTCTTGAACCAGCTTCGGCAGGGCTTCGTGCGGCTCGGCCTTGCGGTTCAAGTCCTCCGCCACCGCCGGATCGCGATAGATGTGGTAGAGCTTGGACCGCATCGTCTTGGCGTCCGGCATGGCATCGTCCCGCACCACGACCCGCGGCGTTTTCACCAGCCCGGCTTCAATCGCATCGTTCAGGCCAAAGTCTGAAACGATCCACTCGAACAGCGCGGTATCGGTGCTGGCCTTCCCGGTCGGTGCAAACGGGGTGGCTGACAGGTCAAAGCACCGTTGGATGCGGCGTGTCTTGTGCAGACGGTCCAGCCCCCCGATCCAGCGGGTAGCTTCGTCAAGGTCGATGCCAGCTTCCTCAGCCTGCTTCTTGCTGATCTTGACCTCAGCCGGCTTGCGATAGGCGTGGTGGGCCTCGTCGTTGATGACGACGATATCCTTGAACGCGGCGAGCTTGCCGAGAACGCGACGGGTAAATGCCTCGTCGGTCTCCGCGCCCTTCTTGACCACCGAGCGCTTCGGCTCAGACGCTGGCATGAGCGTATGCCAATTTTCGATCAGGATTTCCGCCTGATTGAGCTTCTGCCGCAGCGCCTCGGACGGGCACAGGTTGAACTCGTCATAGTAGCTGCCCGCGCTGGGAATCAGCACCTGAAGCCTCCCCTTCACCGTCAGGCCGGGAGCGACGATGAAGATGGCCCGACTGAAGTCCTTGTTCCGTTTCGAATAGGTCAGCGCGTTCAGCACCTGCCACGTGATGATCATCGCCATCACCGTAGTCTTGCCCGCACCTGTCGCCATCTTGTTACACAGGCGCTGCCACGGCCCGCCATCGCCGGGCACATAGATGCCCTGCTTGTATTCCTCCGCAGCTTCGATGCACCAGATCAGCGTCTCGATGGCCTCGAGCTGGCAGAAGTAGAACGGGTATTCCCGCGCCGTGTTGTCATGCCAGTGTTCGAGGAGGCGCCGGGTTACGATGGTCACGCCGGGATAACCGGCATCACGCCATTGATCGACGCGCCCCCGGATCGTCTCGACCAGTTCGAGTTTTTCCGTCCGCCGCGTGTTATTGCGGGCGTCGAACACTTCATAGCTGGCGGGACGACGCTCCGGAATGATTTCCAGTGTACCGTCCTGCTTTGGTGCCCAATGCTGCTGAGGGCACACGAACGGCGTGTTGATGATGAGCGACTTGCTCTTGGTCACCGCCGTCACTCCAGGTTCATGATCTTGAGCGACTCGATGCCCCGGTCATCGACAATTTTGACCGCAACCCGGCGGTGGTCTCCCGCCTCGAAGGGCAAGGAATCCGTGCCGTTGAATTGCTCCAACGAGTCCTCGTCCAATTCGGCGCGGATCGTCTTCTTCAGGCGATTCCAGCCGTCCTTGGCCCCGGCCATCGGGAAAAAGACCTGATGCGGCATCAGGCTGCGCCCGTCATAGTCAGTGTCGAGCGACCACATGGCAATCTCGGACTTGCCGCCCGAAACCAGTGTGCCTTCGCGGGGGTCGAAATAGTCGAAGCCGTGGACCTCGATCTGCCAGTTGTCGCCCACCCGCTTCAATTCGACCTCTGGCTGCCCCATCAGCCAGAACGACTGGTTGGACGACCGGGCCTTTTTCAGGTCCTCGGTCAACAAATCGGTGTTCATCTGGGCCTTGAGCAACGTAACGCCGGGCCAGTTGAGTTCGTCGATATCCTTCGCCGCTTCGGGGTCAAAGGTGAAAGCGCAGAAGACCACAAACTTGGGTTTAGGCACGAGGGTCTGGGCATCCTCAATAGCTCGCTCGACCTGCTTCTGTTCGAGCGCGGCGTGTTCCGGGCCGAAGCTGACAACGACCCGCTCGCCGCTGTCCAGCGTGCCGGATGCATGGAGATGCTTTACGCCCGGTATGGCCTCAAGGTCGGTGAACTTCAGCATGGCCCCGCCTTTGGCGCGGATACCGGTGCGGATCAGTTCGTCGCGCCATTGCGTCTGTCGAGAGGTTTCGCCTGAGCGGGCGACCGTAACATCGGCCTGCTCCGCTGGTGCCGACTCGTCTAGCGAAAGCACTGTTAGCGCGGGCACAGCTTCCACCGAAAACGGACCGGTAATGCGCAGGCGAGTTTCGTCCACCTTCGGCTTGTCGTAGAGCGGCTCAGGTTTGGCATGAGCCGCAATCGAGCGATCCATTTCTGCTTGCATAGCCAAGCGAGCAACGTGGAAATCCACAAAGGGCTTACCAATCGCCTCTGGCCAGTCTTCCGGTGCTACAAATGGCACCTCCCACTCCTCCAAGCGCTGACGCTCAGAAAACTTGACTGTTTTTCCTTTTCGCGCCCCCTCTGTCACTTTGATCGGCGAAGCTGAGGCATTAAAAAGTGCATCATTCAAAGCGTTGAGTGCTGCCTCTATGGCCGGATGCTTGGCATCATAAATCGTGTCGATATCCGGATTGTTTGCGATGCTCTTCAGCTTGATGTGAGGCACGGTTTGATATTCAAATCCACCACGCAAACCTTCCTGTGGATAGCGCAGGTGATAGTAGTCAAAGCTACTTGTCATTAGGCGCTGTTTTGCCAGCGTAGTCGCCACGCGACTCGTATCGCAGGTGATCCAGCGTCGCCCCCACTTCTCAGCGACAAACGCAGTAGTCCCAGAGCCGCATGTAGGATCAAATACGAGATCACCGGGATCGGTCGTCATCAACAGGCAGCGCTCCACAACCTTCGCTGACGTTTCAACCACATAGCGCTTATCGGAAGCAAAGCCCGCCACACCCGTGTCTTGCCAAAGGTTGACGATTGGGAAGACCGGGAAATCGTCAAAAAACCGGATATATCGTAACGTTGACCCGCTCACCATCAAGCGGCCCGCCTTGCGAAGTTTCGGCATCGATGACTCTTGGGTTTTCCAATATCCGCTGGGATTGACGGTCATACCCCTGAAGTCCACGGGGTACTTTGTGCCTGGGCTCTGGCTTTCAACGCTCTGCGATGTAAAAATGCGCCAGCCAGCTTTCATGGCTGCCTGTGAAATATCCTCATTCTTGGCCAATGAACGCTGAAAGCCATTTGGCTCTTGCACGCGATTGTATCCGCTTGCCCCTTCACCCCCGAGTACCTTGCTATTGTATATTTGGTTGTACTTGAGCTTAGTGGTATCCTTCGCGAACCAGACCAAATAGTCCGACACGCCCGCCAATCGCGAGTCAGACTGGCCAGCAGTTTTGACAAAGCTAATTACCGATATGAAGTTCTTCGCCTCGAAGACCTCATCCATGATTTCGCGAACGTGGTGCAGGTTTTCGTCTGAAATCTGAACAAACACACTCCCGCTTTCGTGCAGGAGTTCCTTTGCCAGCAGCAACCGGTCACGGAGGTACGTCAGGTACGAGTGGATGCCGAGTTCCCACGTATCCCGGAACGCCTTGATCATCTCGGGTTCTTGTGTAAGGTCCGCGTCGGCTCCGTCCTTCACGTCCCGCTTGTTTGTGAACGGCTGGAAGTTTGACCCGTATTTGATGCCGTAGGGCGGATCGATGTAGATCATCTGCACCTTGCCGGCCATCGACTCCTTGTGCAGCAGGGAGTTCATCACCAGCAGACTGTCGCCCGCGATCAGCCGGTTCGACCAGCCCTTTTCGTGATGGTAGAAATCAAGCGCTTGCCGGAGCGGCAGGTTCTCAAACGCGGCAGCAAACAGGTCCGCCTGCCGCCATGCCTCGCCCGCCTTCTCGCCCTTCAGTCGCTTGCGCGCATTGGCAAGGATCGTCGCCGGGTCCACCCGCTCATGCACGTGCAGTGACACAGTATCGACAGCGAAGCTCGTCCCCTCAGCCTTGCCCGCCCAGTTGAGGTATGGCTCCTGAAGCCGCTTCAGTTCCACCAGTGCATCACGCATCGCATCGGCATCACCTGACGCCAGCGCATCGTCGATCAGCTTCTCGACTGCTCCGCGCTGGCTGTCGAACATCAGTTCCGGGTCGAGGTGGGGATCGTATTTCCACACCGTCTTGGGCTGGTCCGGATCGTTGTCCGGATGGACCATGCCCACCTCGGGGTTGTTCACGCGGGTTTCGGTGTGGCGATAGCTCAGCACCTGCATGGGCCCGTCAGCCTTGCGCGCCAACTTCTTCTTGCCGGTCGCTGCTTTGGGGGCTGAAGGGCCGGCAGGCTCCTGCGCAGTCAGCGCAAAATCAGCATCGCCCTCCTCGTCTTCGTCGTCCTTGAACCCGAGCAGGAACACCGATCCACCACGGCCTCGGCCCTTGCCGAGTAGGCCTTCGTCCACCAGCTCCTCCTTGGCCGCGCCATACTCCCCGTCCGTCAGCCCCGGTATGCTTTTCCGGAGCAGCGCCACCAGCGCCATGTTGCCGATGGCCGAGCCATCCTTGGGCACGGTGGCAAGGATCAGATTGCGGATCGACGATGACATTATGCAGAAGGCCTCTGAGCACATTCGATTTTGTGAACACGCTAGCCGCGAAACCTGTCTCCGTCACCTCTTGCCGAAAAGCGCGCGGTGATGGCATCGGTGCTTGGGAAATAAGTCGCTGAGACGCTGATCGGGACAGTATTTTAACATGCCCTACGATGGGCACGAGCTCACGGTGCGGAAATGGGGGAGTCGCTGGGCGCGGGAACGACGGCAGTTGGGCGCACAGCCGTTCGGCTGCTGGATTGCATGCGAGTGACCGGTTCTGACGTGAACGGACGTTCAAGCGTCAACAGCTGAATGCCTTAAACTGGTCGGAAGAAGACTGGATGAATGACGTAGAAAGCTATCTGTGAGCGGGCGGCGTGATCCGCCACGCGACTGTTCAGTGCGACCGGGCCGAGCTACCGTCGCTGTCGATTGAACCGAAACAGAAAACGCCCACCGCCGAGGGGCGGTGGGCGCTCGTGCCACCATCAACTTGGGAAGCGTCAGCTGTCCTTGATCGTGGTGTTGGGGCTGCGCTTTCCGTGCGCGGTCGTTACGAACCGCCCGGAGATTGCGCTGCGATAGGTGCCAGTGCTGCCACCGCCGGCAGCCTCGCGAACAGTCGTGCGCGGAGACGCCTTCCCGTGCGCAGCAGTCACGTAGCGACCCGAGATCGCGCTGCGGTAGGAACCGCCACTCTTGCCCTTGGCCATATTCATCACTCCAATCGTCGAAGTTGGGGCCGCGCGGTCGCGCGACCCCGGTTTTGCGTCAGCCGCGCGGCGGGAACGGATCCCCACCGAAACTGTCGCGTTCGCGGATCTGGCCATTACGGCCGTGGATCAGTAGTTCGCTCTGCTGGTTGCGCGCGATGTCACGCGCGGTGCCGATTGCTTCGGACTGAGTGGTGTGCACCGAGGTCGCCCGCTCATTGCCGGCGCCACGAACTGCCCAGCCGCCCGCGTGCGGCACCACATGCTGGTTCTTGCTCATGTCGATATTCCTCCTTCCTCGCGCTGTCGGGTAAGCCAGCTTGCGACACCGCTCCCGAACCCCGTGATTGGCATTCAGAAAGGTAGGCTGATCTCGGCAGCATCCACGGACATCGAAATTTATTCTACCGCCTTGTCCGCGAGCCGCTTCCGGGTCAGCCTACTCAGGAAGACAGACTGAAAGGGAGTGACGCGATCCGAGACGTGCTCGACCTCGAAGAAATCAGGTCCGCTCTTGACGGCCTGATCCAGATCGACCTTGTCCGCCTGCGCCGTGCAGGTAGCAAGTTCGCACTGGCCCTCGACTGCACGGTGGACGATCTCATCAGCGACGCGGTGTGTTCCGCCTATTCCGGCTCGCGCGAGTGCCGCAGGGACCTCCCCATCCTGACCTTCCTCATCGGCGCCATGCGAAGCATCGCATGGAACGCGAAGGTGTCCTCACGGAAAGCCGGGAGAGGGGTCTCTCTCGATGCCACCGGCACCGATGGTCGCCCTCTAGTCGTTCTCAAAAGCAACGCGCCGGACGCCGAGACCCTGATCCTGCGCGCTGAGGACGTGGCGCTGAGGATCGCCGCCCTGGAGGATCTGTTCGCCGATGACGAGCCCGCATTGCTCGTCATCATGGCTGACCTGGACGAACTATCGAAGGAGGAAATCATGGCTATGAACGAAATGTCCGAAACCACCTACAACAGCACCCGCACCCGCATTCGCCGAAAGATGGAACGGAGGTTTCCAAACGGGTGGACTGCGTGAGCGGCCCAGAGAAAAACGATCCCACGCTCCACCAACTGATCGACGAAGCCGTAGAAGACCTGATGAAGCTGAGCGATGCCGAACTGATGGCTGAGCTCGCCGAAGAAGGTGCCGACCCGGAAGCGGAAGCCCAGGCCGCGCGCAACGCGATCGCCGCAGGCATCGCCCGCGCGGGTCGCGCGCGTCTCGTCGCAGCACGAACAGCAGTGGATCGTGACCGAACAGCGCGCGTCCTGCGCTCCCCGGTCCCCGTCGCCATGCGCGCCAGCATCCTGGAGCGCTTCGCAAACGACGATCCGAAGCTCAAGTCCCGCCTCACCATGGCGGCCCGAAAAGGCGAAGGCATCACAGAACAGGAGATGGACTCTATCCTCGCCGACCTGCGCGAACTCGGCGTGATCGACGACGAGGGGAACCTGATTGAGCGGTGAAACCCCGGCGGAGGTGCTCCTGCGCTCCCTGGGCGTTACCAGTCCCGACGAGATCGACCTCGAAGCAATCGCCTGGTCCATGGGAGCCAAAGTTCGTGAGGCGGAGCTGCCAAGCTGCGAAGCACGCATCATCGGTTTCCAGGATCAGGCGATCATCACAGTCCGCAACTCCGGCGATCCGCGCCGCCGTCGCTTCTCGATCGGACATGAACTCGGCCACTGGTTTCATCATCGCGGCCGCTCCTCCATCTGCCGCTCGAGCGACATCGGCAATCCCGGAGCCGCCAGCCAACTCGAAAAGCAGGCCGACCGGTTCGCTGCGGATCTCCTCATGCCCCGCTTCCTCTTCGGCCGGTCAGCCGCACAACTGAAGCGGCCGGACTTCGAAGGCATCGACATGCTCGCAACCACCTTCACGACGAGCAGGCTCGCGACCGCCCTCCGCTGTGTCGACATCGACTCTTGGCCAGCTGTCCTCGTTTGCCACGGTCCTTCCGGTCGACGATGGTTCAAGCGTGCCGACAGTGTCCCCGACGACTGGTTCCCCCGAGAAGATCTCGATCCCTCCTCGCCTTCGTTCTCCGTGATGTTCGGAGCCGTCGAGCGCTCCAAGAGCCAGGCCGTCGCCGCCAGCCTCTGGTTCGATCGGCGCGATGCCAGCCGCTACCGCATCACCGAGCAGTCGCTGAAGGCGCATGGAGGCACGATGCTCACCCTTCTTACACTCACCGATCCGAAGATGTTGACCCAAGGAAGCAGATAGTCCCGGTAGCCGCCGCCGATTGGCTGCTGGCTTCGGCCTAGGCGACTCCCCACACGTCTTTCAGCAGCGCTTCGCGAGTTATGAATGGCGGCAAATACAAGCATCGCGACCCGTCGTTTTCGCGCCGGCCAACTGACAGCTTTCAGCGTAAGCCGACATATCCAGTGCAGACTGGAACGGCGTATTCTGGGTCGACAGATGTCGCGAGAGTGGGCCGTCGGTGATTGGGGATCGAAAATCCGTCTATGAGCTTCTCGGATGGGTCGCCCCCCGTGCTGGCAGATACAATTTAATGTTTCGTCGCCGATGACAAATGCGAGCTACCTTCGAATGTCAAAGCAAGGGACCAGAGCGCTGTCTTCGTGAAAAAGCGCTCAGTCTGGTTTTGCCGGGTTTCGTGCAATAGGCCGAGCCAGCAAAGCGGCCGCAGGACATGCACATAGACGAGCGATTTTATATGGTAGTTCTTACCGGTACTGCCCGTCAGTCTGGCGCAAAATTGGTGATCCGTCACACCTGAATGGGCTTCGCTGTTCACGGCGTTGAGGACGGAAACCCATTCGATTTCCAGCATGTCATCCTGACCAGCGGAAAGGAGCAGATGCTGTGCCAGGGTAATCCAGAGGCTCGCCGGATGCTCCAACAGATCCTTCCCAATTTTGGTTATGTGCAAAAGGCCTTTGCGGTGACGGGCGAGCTTGGCGGCCAACAACAACTCGTGCAAAACCACCAAGGGTGGGAAGTCATGCTCATTCAAGACTTTATTGATCGCGTAGAGTTCGTCTGCGGTATATCCGGGCCAATTGAAGGCTTCCGCGGCCCAAGTAACAAAATGTCGCTTTAATGCCCTGTTTGGCGTCAGCTCGATCGGGCCTACTTCTACAAGATGACGCAAGGTGAGCATGGCCGCTCGGTGGAGCGGTGATAACGCCAACTGCGGGGCGTCGGCGGCTGGGGCGTGAAACTCGATCATCGCAAAAAGCTTCTGCCGCGCGACGGAGCTGGAAACAACAACCGTCATAGCACTGAAATGCGAAAGCCGACCGACGGATCATGGAGGGGGGAAATTGCTGACAAGACGCTCGAAAATCGGTCGTGCGAGCGATAAAGCGCCCCCCGCACGCCCGTGTCTGCAAACGTTCTGCAGATGGCCAATGTGGCCACAGGAGAACGATCATGGAGATGCCTGAAAGAGAAATCACCGCAACCAAGCGCTCGGTCTGGAATGCGGGAAGGACCGTCGGCGCGAAGCGCGCTCTGAAACCGAAGCAGATTTGGGAAATCCGTTTTTACCTCAACCAACGCCGCCGCCTGCGAGATCGGGCGCTGTTCGATCTGGCAATCGACAGCAAGCTTCGCGGCTGTGACCTGGTACAGATGAAAATCGGCGACCTCGTCAGCGGCGGGCAGATCCGAACACGAGCAATCGTAATGCAGCAGAAAACAGGTCGGCCCGTTCAGTTCGAACTGCTACCGGACGCTCGGGCCAGCCTGCTGGCTTGGCTCGAGCGGCGCGGTGGCACGGTGGATGACTATGTCTTCCCCAGTAGGGTTGACCATAACGGGCATCTCAGCACTCGGCAGTATGCTCGGCTTGTCGATGAATGGGTGACGGGGGTTGGCTTGATGCGGAGCGAATACGGCACCCATTCACTCCGCCGAACGAAGGCATCGATAATCTACAGGGCCACCGGCAACCTTCGTGCTGTCCAGATCTTGCTCGGCCATAGCAAGATCGAGAATACGGTTCGCTACCTTGGAATCGACGTGGAGGATGCTCTCGCCCTTGCCGAGAATACCGAGATCTGAACCTGATGGCGCCCGTTCCGGTGTGGAGCCGGATACGGGCGCTTGGGACTTTGCTGCCGTTCGCAAGCGATGGATCGGAGAGCAGCTCTTGCCAGAAGAAGCCGACCTTCAGCGATCATTTAGCCGGCAGGATGTCAGAAGGGGTTGACCATCCCCAAGCGTCTGCAGCCGGTGCCAACCGCTACCGACCATTCGACAGCTCCGACCCACCATGTCTTCGGCATCAGTATCGCTGCGGCGAGGTAAGACGGGGTAGCCCTACCGATCAAAACTCCGACCCGCACAAGGCGCTCTCAACCTAGGGTCAGGACCCATTGATGTGAGCGTCGCGATCTGATTCAGGCTCCGCGAGGAGACCGGAATGAGTGACCTGTTTTGGCTGACGGATGAGCAGATTGAGCGGCTGCGGCCGTTCTTTCCCAAGAG
>NZ_QQWV01000057.1:0-22179 GCF_003951715.1 Sphingomonas sp. ABOLH
CCCCCGTCTTGCCCCCGAACCCCCCGGCGTTCCCGCGCGCCGGGCTGCGCTCAAACTGCTCGATGCCGTCCTGCGGCGCGGATTGCCGCTGGAGGCGGCGCTCGCGAGTTCGACCGCCGAGCTCGACCGGCGCGAGGATCGTGGCCTTGCCCATGCCATCGCCGCCGCGGTGCTGCGCCGGCTGCCCGATCTCGACGCGCTGATCGACAGCGCGACGCAGCGGCCGCTCCCCGACGATGCCAAGGCGCGGTTCGTGCTGCGCCTCGCGCTGGCGCAGGCGCTGGTGCTGAACACGCCGCCGCATGCCGCGATCGCCACCGCGCTGCCGTTGGTCGATGGTGGGCCGCGCAAGCTGGTGCATGGCGTGTTCGGCACGCTGATGCGCGGCAATGCGCGGTTGCCCGACGCTGCCACCCTGCCCGCCGATACCGATGCCCGGTGGGTCGCGGCATGGGGCGAGGACATGGTGATCGCCGCCGCACAGGCGATCGCGCAGCAGCCGCCGGTCGACCTGTCATTGAAGGGCGAAGACGGCCCCGAAGGCCTGGCGCTCGCCCCGCGTCATCGCCGCCTAGCCGAACATGGCGCGATCGCCGACCTGCCGGGCTATGCGACAGGGGAATGGTGGGTGCAGGATCTGGCAGCGTCGATCCCCGCCCGATTGCTGGGCAAGGGGCCGGGCCGTGCGCTCGACCTGTGCGCGGCACCCGGCGGCAAGACGCTGCAGCTGGCCGCCGCCGGATGGGACGTGACCGCGCTCGACAATTCGGAGAGCCGGTTGATGCGCCTCACCGAAAATCTGGAGCGCACCGGGCTGTCGGCGAAGGTCGTGACCGGCGATGCTCTGGTGTGGAAGCCGGCCGAGCCGGTCGACGCGATCCTGCTCGACGCGCCGTGCAGCGCGACCGGCATCTTTCGCCGCCACCCCGACGTGCTCCACCGCGTCCGGCCGAGCGTGATCGCGGAGACGGCAGCGTTGCAGGCACGGCTGCTGGCGCGCGCGGCCGACTGGGTGAAGCCGGGCGGGCGGCTGGTCTATGCCACCTGTTCGCTGGAGCCGGCCGAGGGCGAGGCACAGCTCGACCGGTTCCTGAGCGGCCGGTCGGATTTCGCGGTCGAGCCGGCGACCGCCGACGAACTTCCGCAAGGGGTGGAGGCGAACCGCCGAGGCTATGTGCGGACGCTGCCGGGGATGCTGGCGGATCACGGCGGGCTGGACGGGTTCTTCATCGTCCGGTTGCGGCGGAGTTGAAGAAGATCGGTTCACGCGGAGGCGCGGAGGGGTTGCGCTTGCCGCCCCCTTCCCGCGCAGCGGGCCTGTCGCTCGGCACGGCAACCGGGAAGCAAAGGGCCGCTTGCGCGGCGTGCAGGGGCCACGGACGCACTACCTCCGCGCCTCCGCGCCTTCGCGTGAACCAAATCTTGCTTCCTCCTTTACCCTTTGCTTGCCGAGTCGGCAGACCATGCTAGGACGGGCGCCATGCAACCCGTCCGTATCGCGCCCTCCATCCTGTCCGCCGACTTCGCCAAGCTGGGCGAGGAAGTCCGTGCCATCGATGCCGCAGGCGCCGACTGGATCCATATCGATGTGATGGACGGCCATTTCGTGCCGAACCTGACCATCGGCCCCGCCGTCGTGAAGGCGCTGCGCCCGCACAGCCCCAAGCCGTTCGACGTGCATCTGATGGTGTCGCCGGTCGACCCGCTGGTCGACGCCTTTGCCGAGGCGGGTGCCGATATCCTGTCGGTCCACCCGGAATCGGGGCCGCACCTCCACCGCACGCTCCAGCGGATCAAGGCACTGGGCAAGCGCGCCGGCGTGATCCTCAATCCCGGCACCCCGGTCGAGGTGGTCGATCAGGTGATCGACCTGACCGACCTGCTGCTGGTGATGAGCGTCAATCCGGGCTTTGGCGGGCAGAAGTTCATCGACAGCCAGTTGCGCAAGATCGAGGTGCTGCGCGCGAAGATCGACGCGACCGGCCGGGCGATCGACCTGCAGGTCGATGGTGGGATCGACCGCGTGACCGCACCCAAGGCGATCGCCGCCGGGGCCGACTGCCTGGTCGCCGGCACCGCGACCTTTACCGGCGGTCCGACCGCCTATGCCGCGAATATCGCCGCACTGCGCGGCGCATGATCCCGCCCCAGCCGATCGACGAACCGCGCGACGGGATCGACGTCGGCAAGCGGCTGGTGCGACAGGGCGGCGGCACCGGACTGTCGCTGTCCGAACGGATCGCCGAGAAGCTGCAGCGCCTCGCATGGCGCACGCCGCTGCACGGGTTGCGGTTGAAGGGGCGGCATCCGCTCAAGCTGATCGCGGTCGCCGACGACCCGTTTTTCGGTGACGTCGCGCGGGGGCAGGCGCTGCTGAACGGCGATCTGATGTTCCGGGGCGAGGCGGTGGCCATCGACCGGCTCGGGCTCGACCGTCCCAAATTCTCCGCCGCGTTCGCCGAGCATCTCCACAGCTTTGCGTGGCTGCGCGACCTGTCGAGCGTCGCGCCGCGCGTGACGGCGGTGCCGATCGCCGAGACGCTGATGCTGCAATGGCTGGCCGCGCATGGCGAGCGCGTGTCGGAACCGGCGTGGAGCGCGCATGTCACCGGGCGGCGGATGCTGTTCTGGATCGCGCATGCCCCGCTGATCCTGTCATCGACCGACCTGGTCTATCGCTCGCGCGTGCTCAACACCATCGCCCGCGCCGCCCGGCATCTGGATGGCGAGGCGGGCAAGGCACCCGCCGGCGTTCGCGCGATCACCGCGTGGGCGGGGGTGGTCGCCGCCGGCCTCGTCATTCCCGGCGGCGATCCGCGCCGGGCGTTCGGCGAACATGGCCTCGCGCGGGCATTGGCGACGGGCATGTTCGAGGATGGCGGTATTGTAGGCCGCTCGCCCGCCGAACAGCTCGATGCGGTGATGACGCTGACGTCGTTGCGCGAAATCTATGCCGCGCGGCGGCTGGACGTACCCGAGGCGCAGGGGCTGGCGCTGACCCGCATGGTCGCCGCGCTGCTGGGCGTATGCCATGGCGAGGGTGGCCTTGCTTGCTGGCAGGGATCGGGACCGGTCAGCGGCGAACGCATCGCCGATGTCGTCGCGGCAACCGGGGTGCGCACCCGCCCGCTACGCCATGCAGGCGACTGGGGCTATCAGCGCCTTGCCGCCGGGCGCACCGTGCTGATGGTCGATTCCGCCCCGCCGCCGGTCGCACGCGCCGCGCGCGAGGGCTGCGCGTCGACGCTGGCGTTCGAGTTGTCGGACGGCGGGCAGCGGATCGTGGTCAATTGCGGCGGCGCGGGCGCCGCGCTGCTGACGCTCTCCCCCGAACTGCGCCGGGCGCTGCGCACCACCGCCGCGCATTCGACGCTGGTGCTGGCCGATGCCAATTCGACCGCGATCCATGCCGACGGGTCGCTGGGCAAGGGCGTCGGCGTGGTCGACCTGGCACGGCAGGAAAGCGACGCGATCAGCCGGATCGAGGTCGCGCATGACGGCTATGCCAAGCGGCTGGGCTTCCAGCATCGCCGCGTCCTGACGCTCTCCGCCGATGGCCGCGACGTGCAGGGCGAGGATATGCTGATCCCGACCGGCCGGCGCGGGCGCAAGGGCGAGACGGGGTTCGTCGCCCGCTTCCACCTGGCGCCCGGCATCGAGATCGCGCCGACCCCCGACGGGCAGGCCGCGTTCCTGCGCGTCCCCGATGGCGGCCCGGTGTGGCAGTTCCGCTGCAAGGGCGCGACGCTGGGCGTCGAGGAAAGCCTGTGGATCGACGAGTCGGGCAAGCCGGTGCCGACCTTCCAGCTGGTCCTGTCGGGCGCGACCCCGGCGGGGGGGCATGATTTTTCGTGGCGGTTCCACCGCGCGCGGTAGGCGAAAGGGTTGATCGATGCTGTTGCTGGTCGTCGCATTGCTGGGTGCCGCTGCCCCGGATTGCCGGTTCGACCGGGCGGCGATGCTCGCGCTGGACCAGCAGGCGTTCGATCAGGACATGGACGGCGGCTGGCGCGCGCTGTCGAAGCGGGGCTGCATGGTCGAAGCTGCCGACCTGATCCGCGACTGGCGCACCGCGCACCCGTCCGACAAGCCGGATGCCAGGATCCTGTTCTGGCACGAGGGACAGATGCGCGCCGAACTCGGCCAGACCGAACAGGCGATCGCGCTGTTCGAGCAAAGCCGCAAGCCGGCGGACAAGGACCAGGCCTGGGGCTGGAATCTGTATGTCGATGGCAGCATCGCCTTCCTGCGCGGCGACCGGGCGGGTCTGGAGCGCGCCCGTGCCGCGCTGGCCGTGCTGCCGAAACCGCCCGAACTGGCCAATGCGCGCGGGCCGGACGGCAAGCCGATGACGGTGCGCTGGCCGATGAACCTCAACGTCCTCGACGGTTTCCTGCGCTGCTGGGGGCAATCCTATCACGACGCCTATGGCTGTGCCGCGCCGATGTCGGTGAAGAAGGGGTAGTCCGGGACAATATCCGTCACCCCAGCGCAGGCTGGGGTCTCCTCGTGACGAAGCGCGCGCCTCGCCGCAGGAGGCTCCAGCCTTCGCTGGAGCGACGGTGAGGAATCGCCTATCCGGGCGCTGCCGCCGATCCGGCGAGCAGCCCGCCATCGATATTGACCTCGGTCCCGGTCAGATACGCCGCCTCGTCCGACGCGAGCATCGCTGCGACCGCCGCGACTTCCTCCGGCAGACCGAAGCGCTTGAGCGGGGTGTCGGCGACCAATGCCGCCATCCGCGCCTCCCGGTCCGGCCCGTCGCCCAGCATCGGTTCCCAGATCGGCGTCAGGATCGCCGCGGGATGGACCGAGTTGCAGCGGATGCGCCAGCCCTGTTGCGCGCAATAGAGCGCGACGCTCTTGCTATGGTTGCGGATCGCCGCCTTCGACGAAGCATAGGCCGCCGCGCCGGGAATGCCGACCAGGCCCGAACGCGACGCAATGTTGATGATCGATCCCGTCCCCGCGACCTTCATCGCACCGATCGCATAGCGACAGCCGAGAAAGGTGCCGTCGAGATTGACGGCATGGACCGCGCGCCAGTCGTCGAGCGACGCATGTTCGGGATCGTGGGCGACCATGCCGCCTTCGAACCCGGTCACCCCGGCATTGTTGACCACGACATCGGCGACCGGCACCTCGGCGGCCAGCCGCGCCCAGTCACCCTCCTCGCGCACGTCGAGCGGCAGGAAGCGACAGCCGAGCGCATCGGCGGCGGCCTGTCCGGCGTGGGCGTCGATATCGGTCAGGACGACAATGCCGCCCTCTTCATGGAAGCGCGTGGCGATGGCATGGCCGATCCCGCGCGCCGCGCCGGTGACGACGCAGAGTTTCGATTGCAGACGTTGCATGATGGAATCCCGGTACGAGTGATCGTGCGGCGGACCTGCCGCCGGTTCAGCGCAGGGACTGGACCATCGTACCGACTCCGTTTGGGGCGGGGCGCAGGGTACGCCCGCCCGCCGAAAGTCGCAAGTCGCGCCCCCTTGCCCCGCCGCCGCATTCGCGCGAAAGGGCGCGGCCATGGATCATGTCACCGCACAGCGCGCGCTCCTCTCGGTCTCCGACAAGAGCGGCATCGTCGACCTCGCCACCGCCCTTGCCAGCCATGGCGTCGAGCTGGTTTCCACCGGCGGCACGGCCAGCGCCTTGCGCGATGCAGGCCTCAACGTCCGTGACATTTCGGAGCTGACCGGCTTTCCCGAAATGATGGATGGGCGGGTCAAGACGCTGCACCCGGTGGTCCATGGCGGGCTGCTGGCGGTGCGCGACAATCCGCAGCACGTCGCGTCGATGAACGAACATGCGATCGGCGCGATCGATATCGTCGTCGTGAACCTCTATCCGTTCGAAGCGACCGTCGCCAAGGGCGCCGACCGCGACACGATCATCGAGAATATCGACATCGGTGGCCCGTCGATGGTGCGTTCGGCGGCGAAGAACCATGACGCGGTGGCGATCGTCACCGATCCGGCCGACTATGCCGCGCTGATCGCCGAACTGGCCGAAACCGGCGGCGCGACGACGCTCGCCACCCGCCGCCGCTTCGCCGCCAAGGCCTATGCCGCGACCGCCGCGTACGACTCGGCGATCGCGCAGTGGTTCGCCGTTGCCGATCAGGGGCAGGCATTCCCCGACACGCTCCCCCTCGCCTTCACCCGTGGGGCCGAGCTGCGCTATGGCGAGAATCCGCACCAGTCGGCGTCGCTCTACATCCCGCGCGGCCCCGCCGCCCGTGGCATCGCGCAGGCCGAACAGGTGCAGGGCAAGGCGCTGAGCTACAATAATTATAACGACGCCGATGCCGCGCTGGAGCTGGTCAGCGAATTCCGCGACGGCCCGCCGACCGTGGTCATCGTCAAGCACGCCAATCCGTGCGGCGTCGCGACCGGCGAAACCTTGATCGAGGCGTATCAGGCGGCGCTCGCCTGCGACAGCGTGTCGGCGTTCGGCGGGATCATTGCGGTCAACCGTCCGCTCGACGGCGAAACCGCCCGCGCGATCAGCGGCATCTTCACCGAAGTCGTCGCCGCCCCTTCCGCCGATGACGAGGCGAAGGCGGTGTTCGCGGCCAAGAAGAACCTCCGCCTGCTGCTGACCGGCGAGCTGCCCGATCCGGCGCGCGGCGGGCTGATGGTCAAGACCATCGCCGGCGGGCTGCTGGTCCAGTCGCGCGATGCCGGCAACCTCGATCAGGTCGAGCTGAAGGTCGTGACCAAACGCCAGCCGACTAGCCAAGAACTGGCCGATTGCCGCTTCGCGTGGACCGTCGCCAAGCATGTGAAGTCGAACGCGATCGTCTATGCCAAGGGCGGCAGCACGGCGGGCATCGGCGCGGGGCAGATGAACCGGCTGGAATCGGCGCGTATCGCCGCGTGGAAGGCGAAGGATGCAGCCGACAAGGCCGGCTGGAGCGAAGCCCGCACCATCGGTTCGGCGGTCGCGTCGGACGCGTTCTTCCCCTTCGCCGACGGCTTGCTGGCCGCGGTCGAGGCAGGGGCGACGGCGGTGATCCAGCCGGGCGGCTCGATCCGCGACGACGAAGTCATCGCTGCGGCGGACGAGGCGGGGCTGGCGATGGTGTTCACCGGGATGCGCCACTTCCGGCATTGAGGCGCAGCACGCTTCCGCACCGATAACGTACCCCCGCGCAGGCGGGGGTCCAGAGTGGCGCACGCAGGCGCCTGTTTTGCCTTGGCTCTGGGCCCCCGCCTGCGCGGGGGCACGTTCGGAGAGATGGCGCCGAGGTTCATTTGCCTCCCCCGCCGCCACCCGGTACGACGCCGCGATGCCGTCGTTCCGCAACACCGACTACGCCGCCTTCCTGTTCGACATGGACGGAACGCTGCTCGATTCTTCTCAAGCGGTCGAGCGCGTGTGGCGGCGCTGGTGCGACCGGCACGGCATCGATGCCGAGGCGCTGATCGCGGTGTGCCACGGGGTGCGCGGCGAGGATACGGTGCGCCGCTTCGCCACGCCGGACATGGATATCGAAGCCGAGGCCGCCTGGCTGAACGCCGCCGAGCTGGCGGATGTCGACGGCATCGTCGCGATCGATGGCATCCATGCGCTGATCGAAGGGCTGGCGCCGTACGAATGGGCAATCGTCACCTCCGCGCCGCGCAACCTGGCCGAGGTGCGGCTGCGCGCGATCGGCCTGCCCGTTCCGGATGTATTCGTCACCGCCGAAGACGTGACGCAAGGCAAGCCCGATCCGCAGGGCTTCCGCCTCGCCGCCGAGCGGCTGAGCGTGGCGACCGAGGACTGCCTGGTGTTCGAGGATGCACCGGCCGGAGTCGCGGCAGGCAAGGCGGCCGGCGCAGCGGTCGCGATCGTTGGGCCGCGCGTGGCGGCGGAGGAAGGGACCTATGCGATCGCCGATTATCGCTGATCTTCGGATCGATCGTCGTACGCTGATCGCCGGACTCGGCGCGTCGCTGGCATTCCCGCGCGCGGTGCTGGCCGCCAATCCGGCCTTTCCCGGCTGGTATGCCGATCCCGAAATCCGCATCTTCGGCGACCGCTACTGGATCTATCCGACCTATTCGGCGGACCAGGGCACGCCCGCGCCGCCGAGCTGCTTCACGCCATGGCAGGTGCAGGAGCGCAAAGCCCCGCATATCTGGCACCCGTTCCTGCGGCAGACCTTCCTCGACGCCTTTTCCTCGCCCGACCTCGCGCACTGGACGCGGCATCCCCGCGTGCTGGACGTCGAACGCGTCGGCTGGGCCGCCTATTCGCTATGGGCGCCCTCGGCGATCGAGCATCGCGGGCGCTATTATCTGTTCTTCGGCGCGAACGACATCAAGAACGATGCGCAGACGGGCGGCATCGGCGTCGCGGTGGCGGACCGGCCGGAGGGGCCGTTTCGCGACGCGATCGGCAAGCCGCTGATCGGCCGGATCGTGAACGGCGCGCAGCCGATCGACCAGATGGCGTTTCGCGACGATGACGGGCAGGTCTATCTTTATTATGGCGGATGGAAGCACTGCAACGTCGTGCGGCTGTCCGATACGCTGACCGGGATCGTGCCGTTCGCCGATGGCACGACGTTCAAATCGATCACGCCCTCGCCCGATTATGTCGAGGGGCCGTTCATGGCCAAGCGGGGCGGCGTCTATTATCTGATGTGGTCGGAGGGCGACTGGACCGGGCCGGACTATCGCGTCGCCTATGCCACCGGTCCCACTGCGCTGGGCCCGTTCACCCCGCGCGGCGTCGTGCTGCAGCAGGACGCCCGGGTCGCGCGCGGCGCGGGGCATCATTCGTTGCTGCAGATCCCCGGCACCGACGACTGGTATATCGTCTATCACCGCCGCCCGCTGACCGAAACCGACGGCAACCACCGCGAAGTCGCCATCGACCGCCTGCATTTCCGCAGCGACGGCAGCATCGTGCCGGTGGTGATCACCGATAAGGGTGTCGGGCCGAGGGTGTTGGCGAAGCGATAGACCGTACCCCCGCGCAGGCGGGGGTCCAGGGTTATCAGCGATGTCGTCCGTGGCTCTGGATCCCCGCCCGCGCGGGGATACGGGTCGTGAGCCTACCCGCCGTGCACCGCGACGATCGACGACACGACCGTCTGGATCAGTTGCTGGCGTTCGGGCACCGGGCGGGAGGTGTCGCCGATCAGCACCGCGATGGCATAGGATTTGCCATCGGGGGCGGTCAGGATGCCGACATCGTTGAAGCCCGCGGTGCGCCCGCCCAGATCCTGTCCGGTGCCGGTCTTGTGCGCGACGCTCCATCCGGCGGGCAGCGCGGCGCGGATGCGGGCGCGGCCGGTGCGGGTGTGGCTCATCGTGTCGAGCAGCCAGCTGGTCGATTGCGGGGTCAGCAGCATGCCGTGGTGCAGCCGCGCCAGCGCATCGGCGATCGCACCTGCCCCCGCGCCATCGGGCGGATCGGACACATAGGCCTGGTACGCGGCACGGCGGACATTGGGGTCGAGCCGTGAGCGCGCCTGGGCAAAGGCATTGCCCTGCGAATATTCCTGTTTCCACGGCAGCCCGGCGGTCTTCGCCTGCAACAGCCGCTCGCCCGGACCGAAGCGGATATTGCCCAGGCCCCGGCTGGCGATGAAGTCGCGCACCGCGACCGGCCCGCCGGCAAGGTTCAGCAGCTTGTCGTTCGCGGTATTGTCGCTCATCGTCAGCGCGCGGCGCAGCAGGTCGCCGACGGTCGTCCGGAACACGCCGTCCTTCATCAGATAGGCGATCGGCTGGTGAAACAGCGTCAGGTCGCTGCGGGTGATCGTGACCGGCGTGGTCAGCGCCAGCCGCCCCTCGTCGACAGCATTCATCACGGTCAGCGCGACCCACAGCTTGCTGACCGATTGCTGCGGCATGCGTTCGTCCATGGCATGACCGACGACCCAGCCATCATCGATGCTGCGCACCGCGATGCCGACCTTGCCCTGGAACCCGCCGCCCAGCGCATTGATCGCCGACACCAACGCCGGCGGCGCCGGCCGGGTCTGTGCCGGCAGCGGCACCGGCACCGCATAGCGCGGCGCGGCGGCCTGTGCCGTCGGCGGCAAGGTCCGCGTCGCCAGCCCGGCGCCGCCCAATGCCACAACCGCCACCATCAGGGCCGCCTTGCGCGACCCGATTCGATTTATCATCTGCGCGACCATCTCACCCCGGAACGTGGCCCGACCATGCTTGTCCGTGTGTTAACATAACAGGGCGTACGGCGACGCTTGCGACGAATCCCCCCGGATGGACGACGAATGGTTACCGGGTCCGGCGAGCGTCAGGGAACCAGGATCGTATCGACGGCCTCCGCCGCGGCTTCCGGATAATCCAGCGTATAGTGCAGCCCGCGACTCTCCTGCCGCTTGAGCGCCGAGCGCACGATCAGGTCGGCCGATTGCAACAGGTTGCGCAGTTCGATCAGGTCGGCGGTCACGCGGAAATGGCCGTAATAATCGGCGACCTCCTCGGTCAGCATTGCGATGCGGTGGCGCGCCCGCTCCAGCCGCTTGGTCGAGCGGACGATACCGACATAATTCCACATGAAGCGGCGGATTTCGGTCCAGTTCTGCTTGATGACCACCTCTTCGTCGGAATCGGTCACCCGGCTTTCGTCCCAGCCCCGGATCGCGGGCGGCGGCGGCAGCGCGTCCCAGCGCGCGGCAATGTCCTTCGCCGCCGCTTCGCCGAACACGAAACATTCGAGCAGCGAGTTGGACGCAAGGCGGTTGGCGCCGTGCAGCCCCGATTGCGATACCTCGCCCACCGCATAGAGGCCGGGCAGGTCGGTGCGCCCATCGCGGTCGATCACCACCCCGCCGCACGTATAATGCTGCGCCGGCACCACCGGGATCGGCTGGGTGGTCATGTCGATGCCGAGGCCCAGCAGCTTCTCGTAGATATTGGGAAAATGGCCGCGCACGAACGCCGGGTCCATGTGGCTGATGTCGAGATGGACGTAGTCGAGCCCGAAGCGCTTGATCTCCGCATCGATCGCCCGCGCCACGATGTCGCGCGGGGCCAGTTCGGCGCGCGGGTCGTAATAGGGCATGAAATTCTTGCCCGTCGTCGGGTTGATCAGCTTGCCGCCCTCACCCCGCACCGCTTCGGTGATCAGGAAGTTCTTGACCTCCAGATTATAGAGGCAGGTCGGGTGGAACTGCATGAATTCCATGTTCGAGACGCGACACCCGGCGCGCCACGCCATCGCGATGCCGTCGCCGGTGGCTCCGCGCGGCGCGGTGCTGAACAGATAGGTGCGCCCTGCCCCGCCGGTCGCGAGGATCGTCGCGCGCGCGGTGAACAGCTCGACCCGGTCGGTGGCGCGGTTGAAGGCATAGACCCCCCACACATTGCCCGCACCCGAATAGCGCTGCTCGTGCCGGCTGGTCGCGAGATCGACCGCGACCATGTCCGGCAGCAGGGTGATGTTGGGATGCGCCTTCGCCGCGCGGATCAGCGCCTCCTGTACCGCCCAGCCGGTCGCGTCGTCGACATGGACGATGCGGCGGTGCGAATGGCCGCCCTCGCGCGTCAGGTGCAGCGCCTCGCCGTCCATGTTGAACGGTACGCCCAGCGACGCCAGCCGCTCGATCGCCGCCGGCGCGGATTCGACCACGAACTCGACGATCGCCCGGTCGTTCAGGCCCGCGCCCGCGACCATCGTGTCCTCGACATGGTTTTCGAACGTGTCGCCGGGTTCGAGGACGGCGGCGATCCCGCCCTGCGCCCACGCGGTCGACCCTTCGTTCAGCGCGCCCTTGGCCAGCACCGTCACGCGGAACCGCTCGGCCAGATGCAGCGCGGCGGTCAGGCCGGCGGCACCCGATCCGATGATGAGGACGTCGCTCTGGGCAGGGTCGTGGGACAAGATGCGCTCCGCTTGGGGGTTGTCCGACGACTAGGCGGGTTTCGTGGGGCGTGACAAGCGTGGTGGCACGCGTGCCGTTCGTCATTCCCGCGAAGGCGGGAGCATCCCTTCCCGTCACCCCGGACTTGATCCGGGGTCCCGCTTCTTCTTCCAGCGGCGGACAAGAAGCGGGACCCTGGGTCAAGCCCGGGGTGACGACGAAGGGGTGGGGTGGTCGTCGATCAGAACGACGCCGACAGCTGCGCGAACCAGTTGCGCGGCCGGGCGAAGATGCGCTCCGCATAGCCGAGCGTCGCGAGCGAGGCGTTGCCCTGGATCAGGTAGCGCTGGTCGAGGATGTTGTTCACTCCGGCGCTGATCTCGATGCCGTTGGCGAGCTTCAGGCCGACCGATCCGTTGCCGACGAAATAGCCATCCTCTTCGATGATCGGGATGCTGCCGGTGATGAAGGTGATCTTCGACGTATAGCTGCCATCGACACGCGGGGTCAGCGTCATGCCGTTGCCCAGCTCGATCTTGTACGCCAGCCCGAGATTGGCCTGCAGGTCGGGGGTGAAGGGCAGATCGTCGTTCGGCGTCACGGTGGCAGTCGCACCCGGGATCGGGGTGATGCTCTTGATCTTGTCCTTGAGCACGCTCAGCCCGCCATCGACCATCAGGCCCCACGGCGCGCGCCAGTTCGCCTCCGCCTCGAACCCGCGGATGCGCGCTTCGCCGGCGTTGAACAGCAACGGCACGACCCCTTGGCGGAAGATCAGCTGGATATCCTGATATTCCGCCTGGAACGCGGCGAGGTTCAGCCGCAGCCGGCCGATATTGGTCTTCATGCCGACTTCGTAGCTGGTGACGCTTTCGTCGGCGAAGGGCACCGGCAGGTTGTTCGACGTCGCCGCGTTATAGCGGGTGTTGAAGCCACCCGACTTGAAGCTCTTGGCATAGGACGCATAGGTGCTGACCGCGCCACTCCAGCGATATTGCACGCTGGCCGAGCCGGTGAGCGCGGCGAAATCGCGCTGGAACGGGCGCGGAAAGATGAACAGCGGCCCGCCCTGCGTCGTCGCCAGCTGCGGCAGCGGGTTGGGATCGGGCTGGGTCGCGGGGAACAGGTTCAGCACCGTTCCCTGATAATATTTGCGGTCCGACGTGTAGCGCAGGCCCCCGCTCAGTTCGAGCCGATCGGTCGGGGACCAGGTCGCCTCCCCGAACAGCGCGACCGAATTGGTCTTCAGGCGCGACACCTGAAGGTCGCGGCTGCCGGGGCCGCCGGCCAGCAGCGAGCGGATGACCGGCGGCGACGGCGGGAAGGCGAGGAAGACCGTCGCACGCTCGTCGGTGGTTTCGTTGAAATAATAGCCGCCAAGGATGCCGCTGACCTTGCCGAAATCGAGCTGGAGCTGGACCTCCTGGCTGAACTGTGCCGACTGCGCCGCGACATCGGTGGTGATGAGCGTCAAGGGCGTGTTGTCGGCATCGCGCACGCCGCGCGAGCTGGTTTCGCGATAGGCGGTGATGAGCTTCACCAGCGCCTGATCGGTCAGGTGGATGTTGGCGGTGCCGGCGACCCCCCACACCTCCGACATGCTCATGACCGGCGCGTTGCCGCCGTTCACGAAATCGCCCTTCGCCTGCAAATCGTTGGCGCAGCGCGCATCGTTGATCAGCGGCACGTTGGGCGCGCCGAAGCGCGGGTCGCCCGGCACGATCGGTGCGAAGGGGATGGTCGCACCGGGGCAGCCGGCGGCGACGCTGGCGATGGCGGCGACCGGCGCCTGTTCATTGACCCCGGCCAGCACGAAGGGTGCGCCATGTTCGTCGCGGCGCGAATAATCGGCGCGCAGGAACAGGTCGAACTGGTCCGACGGCTCCCATTTCAGCGCGCCGTTCAACGAATAGCCATTCTCGTTGCCGAGATCGAGGCCGTCGAACGCGCGGATGACATAGCCGTCGCGGCGGCGGAACCCGCCCGACACGCGCGCCGCCAGCGTCTCACCCAGCGGCACGTTCACCGCCGCGAACCCTTCGCGCAGATTATAGTCACCGACGCGGAGGCGCGCGCGGACGCTGGTCTTGCCCATTTCCGGCTGGCGGGTGCGCACCAGGATCGCGCCGCCGATGGTGTTACGCCCGAACAGCGTGCCCTGCGGCCCGCGCAGCACCTCGACGCCATCGATATCGCCGAAATCGATCGCCCCGCCGACCGCGCGGCCGAGATAGACTTCATCGAGATAGATGCCGACGCCCGGATCGACCGCCGCGGTCGGATCGACCTGGCCTACGCCGCGGATGAACACCACCGATGCCGCGCTGTTGCCCGACAGCTGGCCGGCAGGCTTGAATTGCAGGCTGGGGGTGATGCGTTCCAGATCCTGCGTCTGCACGATCTGGCGCTGGTCGAGCATTTCCGAAGTGAACGCCGAAATCGCGACCGGCGTGTCCTGCAGGCTTTCCGCGCGGCGGCGGGCGGTGACGATGATCTCGCCCTCCTCCGCCTCGGCGGTGGCAGCGGGCGCGTCCTGCGCCACCTCTTGCGCGGCGGCGGCGGCAGGGATGGCGGCGATTGCCAGCGCGCCGATCGCGGCATGACAATGCAGGGCGGCAACCATCGTCGAACGAAGGCCAGTCATAGCATCCTCCCAAGACGGGGAGATCTGTCGCTCCCCTTTATCCACAGGCTACGCCGTCAAACGCTATTGTCAATAACTGTAATGCTACATTGCTATCATTGGGCGAGGGACGCCGCTACTCTGCGTCGGCAAGGATCAGCGCGTCGAGCGCGACCACCCCCTCACCCTTCGGATAGACGACGACCGGGTTCAGATCGATCTCGCGGATCGTGGGGCTTCCCGCCAGCACGCGCCCCAGCCCGGCGATCAACACCGCCACCGCCTCCACGTCGAGCGCGGGGCTGCCGCGATAGCCGTCGAACAGCGCCCCCTGCTTCAGCGCGCGCAGTTCGGCGACGATGGCGTCCGGGGTCAGGTCCACGGCCAACAGCCGGACGTCGTGGAGCAGCTCGGCGGTCACCCCGCCGAATCCGGCGAGGATCACCGGCCCCCATTCCGGATCGTTGCGCGCCCCGACGATCAGCTCGACCCCGCGCTTGCCCATCGCCTCGACCTGCGCCCCGTCGAGCGCGATCGACGCGTCATAGGCCGCGACATTGGCGAACAGCCGCTCCCACGCCTCGGCAAGCGCATCATCGTCGGCGATGTTCAGGATGACGCCGCCGGCATCGCTCTTGTGGCTGAGCGCCGCCGCCTGTGCTTTGATCGCGACCGGATAGCCGACGCGCGACGCGATCGCCTGCGCTTCCGCCACATCGGCGGCGAACCCGCCCGCCGGGAACGGAATGCCGACCGGGGCCAGCAGCTCCTTCGCACGATATTCGGGGATCACTCCGCCGGGCAGGTCGAGCGTCACCGGCGCCGCCTCCGCCGCCGTAAAGTCCCGCGCGGCATGGCGCAGCAGATGGCCCAGCGCCCGGAACGCCCGGTCGGGCGACGGGAAGTACGGCACGCCGATCGCGCGCAGTCCGGCAATGTATTCGCCCGGCACCGGTGCGCCATCGTCCAGCCCGGCGAAGATCACCGGCTTGTCCGGCGCCAGCGCGCGCACCGCATCGATGATCGGCGGAAACTTGCGCGCAGAGGTCGCGGCATCGGTCTGGATGATGCCGAACACCAGCGCGGCATAGGCATCGTCGGCCAGCAGCGGGATCAGCGTACGGCGATACAGGTCGGGATCGACCAACGCCTGCGCGGTCAGGTCCATCGGGTTCGACACCGGAATGAAGTCGGGCACCGCCGCGCGCATCGCCGCCGCCGTCTCCCCCGCCATCGCCGGCAGGTCGAGGCCGATCGCCTCGGCCAGGTCGAGCGTCAGCGCCTTGAACGCGCCGCTTTCGGTCAGCACCGCCGTGCCGCCGCGCCGCACCGGCTTCGCCCGCACTGCGATGTCGATAACGTCGCCCAGCGCTTCGAGGCTGTCGACCAGCACGACCCCGGCGCGTTCGACCTTCGCCTTCATCAGCTGCCAGTCGCCCGCCATCGCACCCGTGTGCGTCGCGGCACTTTCGCGCGCCGCGCTCGACGTACCGGGATGGAGCAGGACGATCGGCTTGCCCGCCGCGCGGGCGCGGTCGGCCAGTTTGAGGAAGTGCGCAGGCTGGCGGAATTGTTCGACGATCATCGCGATGGCCAGCGTCTGCGGATCGCCCAGCAGATGCTCGACATAATCCTCGACCCCCGACGCCGCCTCGTTCCCCGTCGACACCGATGCGGTGATGCCGAGGTCCTTCGCCATCAGCGTCGCGCCCAGCACCACCGCCATCGCGCCCGACTGGCTGACGATCCCGACCGAAGGCTTGTGCGTCAGGTCGAGCACCGGCGCCTCGACAAAGGTCAGCGGCACGCCGGCGGCATAGTTGACCAACCCGAGGCAGTTCGGCCCCTCGACCACCATGCCATACTCGGCCGCGATCCGTGCGACCTCGGCCTGCGCGGCCAAACCCTCCTCGCCCCCTTCGGCGAACCCGGCCGAAAAGATGATCGCCGCGCCGACGTTCCGCCGCGCCAACGCCTGTACCGCGCCCAGCACCGCCGGCCCCGGAATCGCCAGCACCGCCGTATCGACGCCGTCGGGCAGGTCGTCGATCGATTGCAGGCAGGGCCGCCCGTCGATCGTGTCGCGCTTCGGGTTGATCAGGTGGATGTCGCCGGCATAGCCGTGCCGTTCGAGATTGCGCAGGACGGAGTTCCCCAACGCCCCCGGCGTCGGCGACGCGCCGACGATGACGACCGAACGGGGGGTGAGCAGGCGGGAAAGGTCGGGCATGGCAGTTCTCTGAAGCCCCTCCCCTTCAAGGGAGGGGTTGGGGTGGGGCAGTGCGGCGAGCGGCGGTCTCGGACGAGGCATCCCCCGCCCCAACCCCTCCCCTAGAGGGGAGGGACTTTAAGCAGGTCAGGCTCCGGCGCGGTCCTTGTCGTACGCGCCCAGCCCCGGCTTGTAGCTCTTCTCGTCGATGAACTGGCGGATACCTTCCTTGCGACCTTCATTGTCGTAGGAATTGGCCGCTTCCTGCGCGCGGACCAGATAGTCCTCGGCATCGTCATAGCTCATCACGCCGACCCGGCGCATCGCGTCCTTGGTCGCCTTGAGCGCCACCGGATTCTTGGCCAGCAGCACCTTGGCCACCTCGGTCACCCGGTCCTTCAGCTGCGCCAGCGGCAGCGCTTCGTTGACCAGGCCCCATTCGGCTGCGGTCCGCCCATCGATATTCTCGCCCATCATCGCGTGGTACATCGCCTTGCGGAACGGCAGCAGCTCCTGCGCCACCTTCGTCGCGCCGCCGCCGGGCAGGATGCCCCAGTTGATCTCCGACAGGCCGAACTTCGCCTCTTCCGCCGCAAAGGCCAAGTCGCAGGAAAATAGCGGGCCGTATCCGCCGCCGAAGCACCAGCCGTTGACCATCGCGATGGTCGGCTTCTGATACCAGCGCAGCCGCCGCCACCAGCCATAGCTCTCGCGCTGCGCCTTGCGCGTGCCGGCCAGCCCCTGCGATTCGGTTTCGCGGAAATATTCCTTCAGATCCATGCCGGCGGTCCAGGCCGGTCCCTCGCCCGACAGCACCAGCACGCCGACATCGTCGCGGAATTCCAGCGCGTCGAGCACTTCCATCATGTCGCGGTTGAGCGTCGGGCTCATCGCATTGCGCTTGTCGGGCCGGTTGAACCGGACCCAGGCGATGCGGTCCTCGACATCGTAGGCGACGACGCCGTTGCTGCTATATTCGGTCATGGTGCAAACCTTCTGCAGGCGCCGGCGAGCATGTTCGCCAGCGAGAATGTCGGATGGAAAGGGGACCGGCGCGCCGCGCGCCCGTTGCGTCAGATCGGATAATGGCCCGGCTGGGTCTCGATCGTGACCCAGCGCAGTTCGGTAAAGGCGTCGATCCCGGCCTTGCCGCCGAACCGGCCATAGCCCGATGCCTTGACCCCGCCGAACGGCATCTGCGCCTCGTCATGCACGGTGGGACCGTTGACATGGCAGATGCCCGACTTGATCCGCCTGGCGACGCCTAGCCCCCGCGCGGTGTCGCGGGTGAAGACCGACGCGGACAGGCCGTATTCGGTATCGTTGGCCAGCTCGATCGCATGGGCTTCGTCGCGGGCGCGGATGATGCCGACGACCGGGCCGAAGCTCTCGTCGCGAAACAGCTTCATGTCCGGCGTCACCTTGTCGATGACGTGCGCCGGCATCAGCACGCCGTTCGCATCGCCGCCATTGACCTGCACCGCGCCGGCGCCGACCGCATCCTCGATCAGCGATTTGACGTGATCGACCGTCTTCTGGTCGACCACCGCACCCAGCGGGGTCTTGCCTTCGCGGGGATCGCCGACCGCCATCGTGGCGACCTTCGCCTTGAACTTCTCGACGAACGCGTCCGCCACCGCGTCGACGACGATGATCCGCTCGGTCGACATGCAGATCTGGCCCTGGTTCATGAACGCGCCGAACGCCGCCGCCTTGACCGCTTCGTCGAGGTCGGCATCCTCCAGCACGATCAACGGCGCCTTGCCGCCCAACTCCAGCAGCACGGGTTTCAGATGCTCGGCCGCACGCTTGGCGATGATCCGGCCGACATGGGTCGATCCGGTGAAGTTGATCCGGCGGACATGGGCGTTGTCGATCAGCGCGCCGACGACCTCACCCGCGTCCTGCGGCGCGTTGGTCACGATCGAGACCGCACCGGCGGGCAGCGCCTCGGCAAAGGCTTCGGCGATCAGGCTGTGGGTACGCGGGCATTGCTCGCTCGCCTTCAGCACCACCGTGTTGCCGCATGCCAGCGGCACCGCGACCGCGCGCACGCCCAGGATGATCGGCGCGTTCCACGGCGCGATGCCCAGCATCACGCCGACCGGCTCGCGCAGCGCCATCGCGATGCAGCCCGGCTTGTCCGACGGGATCACCTCGCCGCCGATCTGGGTCGTCAGCGCGGCCGCTTCGCGCACCATGCCGACCGCCAGCATCAGGTTGAACCGCGCCCAGCCCTCGGTCGCGCCGATCTCGCCCATCATCGCATCGACGAACTGGTCGGCCTTGCCGGCCAGCGCATCTGCCGCCTTGGTCAGCGCGGCGCGGCGGGCATTGGGGCCGAGCGCCGACCATGCGGGAAAGGCGGCGGCGGCGGCGTCGACCGCTGCATTCGCCTCTGCCGGACCGAACGCCTCGGCCGTGGTCGCGACCGCACCGGTCACGGGGTTCATCCGGTCGAATGTTGCTGCGGACGCCATCGGCCCTCTCCTGATTTGTTATGTTTCATAGCCTAAATCGAGTCGCGGGCGGCGTCAATCAGGCAAATCACTTGAGGTGCAACCGGCCTGCCCCCTCCCCGTCACCCCGGGCTTGATCCGGGGTCCCGCTTCTTCTTCTGCGGATGACACGCCGCTATGCCGCCACCGCCGACTTGCCCCGCAACAGCAGCAGCGCGACCGCCGCGACCAGCGACCCGATCCCCATCAGCACCGCGACGATCTGCAACCCGTATCCCGCGGCGAACAGGAACCCGGCGACCATCGGTGCCAGCGCCGCCCCGCCCCGGCCGATGCCGATGACGAAGCCGGTCGCGGTGGCGCGGGCACTCGTCGGGAATCGCTCGGCGACCAGCGCGTAGAGGCCGACCACCCCGGCGTTGGTTGCGAAGCCGGCGGCGGCGGCGACGATCGACAGGCCGGTCAGGTCGCTCTGCGCCCGCCCGAACACGATCACCAGCACGGTCGACAACAGCATTGCGCCGATGGTCAGCGCCAGCAGCCGGAGCCTGCCGGTCAGCAGCCCCAGGATCAGCGATCCCGTCGCCCCGCCGATGCTGGCCCAGACCAGCACGCCCGCCGCCTGCGGCGCGGGAAAGCCCATGTCGACGACGATCTTCGGAATCCATTTCAGAATGAAATAGAAGGTCATGATATGCGCCAGATAGGCGATGGTCAGCGCCAGCGTGGTGCGCAGCAGTTGTGGGGAGAAGAGCGCGACGACCGGTGCCTTGGCGGCCACCGCGCGCGGCTCGGGATCGGGCAGCGCTGCGACGGGCGCATAGCCCATGCGCTTCAAGGTCGCGTTGATCCTTGCCAGCGCATTCGCCGGGCGACGGTGCATCAGGAACGCGACCGATTCCGGTGCGCGCCACAGCACGAGCGGCACGAACAGTGCGCTGCACAGCGCCCCGAACACGAACACCGCGCGCCAGTCATAATGGGTGAGCAAAACCGCCGACACCGACCCGCCGACAATGGTCCCGATCGGATAGCCCGCCGCCATCAACACGACGGCGAGCGAGCGATGCTTCGCATTGGCCGCTTCGGCGACGGCGGCGTTGGTCGATGCCAGCATGCCGCCGATGCCTAGGCCGGTCAGCACCCGCCAGATCGACAGGGTGACGATGCCCGCCGCGCTCGCCGCGCCCAACATGCCCAATGTCATCAGCGCCAGGCACGACAGGATCGTCGTGCGCCGCCCCAACCGGTCGGCGACACCGCCCAGCAGCAGCGATCCGATCGCCATGCCGACCAGCTCCATCGACAATACGATGCCCAGCGCCGCACGGTCGATCCCCCAGTCGGCGGCGATGCCGGGCGAAGCGAAGCTGATCGACAGCACGTCGAATCCGTCCAGCGCGTTCAGCCCGATCATGGTCGCGACGATACCCCATTGGAACCGCGACATCGGTGCCTGCTCGATCGCTATGCGTGGGTCATGCGCCACTTTGTGCACCCTCTCCGGAATTTTTTGTTATGCGGGGTAACATATACCGGTATGGTGGCCGCCGACAACCGGCATTGCCAGTCCACGCAATAATCCACACAAGCCTGTGGATAACTGTGGATAAGTCGGGACAACCCCTGTGGATAACTGCAGGCTGACGGGAGAGAGACGATGCCTACCCCACCCTTTCGGGCCGATCATGTCGGCAGTTTCCTTCGCCCCAAAGCACTGATCGAGGCGCGCGAGGCGTATCGTGCCGGCGCGATCGACGCGGACGCGCTGCGTGCGGCGGAGGATGCGGCAATCCGCGACGTGGTCCGCTTCCAGGAGGATCTGGGGCTGCAGGGCATCACCGATGGCGAATTCCGGCGCACCTATTTCCACACCGACTTCCTGCTCCAGCTCGATGGCGTGGAGGAAGCGGGCGGCACACAAGTAAAATTCCACCAACACGGCGGCAAGGCGTTGGAATATGCCCCACCGGTGATGAAGATCACGGGCAAGGTCGCCCATGCCCACGACATCCAGCGGGCCGACTATGAATTTCTCGCCAGCTGCACGACGCGCACGCCCAAGGTGACGATTCCGTCGCCGACAATGCTGCACTTCCGCGGCGGGCGCGATGCGATCGACGTCGCGACCTATCCCGATCTAGAGGATTTCTACGCCGATCTTGCCGCCGCCTATCGTGCGGAAATCGCCAGCCTCGCCGATGCGGGATGCCGCTATCTCCAGCTCGACGACACCAACCTCGCCTATCTGTGCGACACGACCCAGCGCGAAAATGCGCGGGCGCGCGGCATGGACCCGGATGCGCTGCCGCGGCTCTATGCGCGGCTTATCAACGAATCGATCCGCGATCGTCCCGACGACATGACCGTTTGCGTCCATCTGTGCCGCGGCAACTTCCGCTCGTCCTGGGCGGCGGAGGGCGGCTATGAACCGGTGGCCGAGGTGCTGTTCAACCAACTCGAGATTGACGGCTATTTCCTCGAATATGACGATCCCCGCTCGGGCGACTTCGCACCGCTGCGGCATTTGCCCAAGGGCAAGACGGTGGTGCTGGGGCTGGTGACGACCAAGCTCGGCGACCTCGAATCCGCCGACGACGTAAAGCGCCGCATCGACGAAGCCGCCCGCTTCGCGCCCCTCGACCAGCTGGCGCTGTCGCCGCAATGCGGTTTCTCCTCAACGGTCCACGGCAACGACATCGAGGTCGAGCAGCAGGCGGCGAAGCTGCGGTTGGTCCTGGACGTCGCGCGCGATGTGTGGGGATAAGGCGCAGCGCATGCAAAGCGTCAAGATCGCGATACGGGCTGCCTGCCCGCATCGCGATTGATCTGAATAGCATCTCGAGCGACCAACCTCGGACCGTGGTAGAAACGCGAACAGCCCGCTGGTCTTTCGGCCAGGGGCTGTGTGTCGTTGAAACGCGAGCGGCCCGTGTGTCTGCGACAGGCGGGCCGTGTGTTGTATAGTTTGGTTGCGGGGACAGGATTTGAACCTGTGACCTTCAGGTTATGAGCCTGACGAGCTACCGGGCTGCTCCACCCCGCGCCACCATGGTCGCCC
>NZ_QQWV01000058.1:0-21210 GCF_003951715.1 Sphingomonas sp. ABOLH
GGCACGACCGGCGGTGGCGTCACCTGCGCCACGGCGGCGGTCGCACCGGTCAGCGCGATGCCGGCCAGCAGCGCGCGGCGCGCAAGGCGGGCGAAACGAGGGCGATGGTCGGTAATGCTAATCATCCTATACTCTTCCGGTGCGGCACGCAGGCTATAGTCTCTTCGAACCTGCCGCACGATGAACCGTTCCCCTTTGGCGGCATGTTACCACAGGGACGGGGTGGTTTCGAACCCCTGCCGCTCAAGAAAGATGGCGCTTGTCGAGCTTTCGCGCGAGCGTCCGGCGGTGCATTCCCAGCCTTCGCGCGGCTTCCGAGATGTTGAATCCAGTGTCCGCGAGCGTCTGATGGATATGTTCCCACTCCAGCGTCTTGATCGAGGTGGGAGCGGCAGTCAGGTCCGCATCGGCATTGCCCTCGACCCGGGCAAAGGCGGCCTCGATTTCGTCGGTGTTGGCGGGTTTGGTCAGATAGTTGGTCGCGCCCAGCTTGATCGCCTCCACCGCGGTCGCGATGCTGGCGAAGCCGGTCAGCACGACGATGCGGATCGTCGGATCGATCGCCGACAGCGCGGAGACGCAGGCCAGCCCGGACGCGCCGCCCAGCCGCAGGTCGACCACCGCATATTCCGGTTCGAAACTGCGTGCGACATCCTCCAGCCGGTCTGGGCCGTCGATCACCTCTACGCCATAGCCGCGTCGTTCGAACGACCGGCACAATGTACGGGCAAAGGTCGCGTCGTCCTCGACGATCAGCAATCGGCGCTCGGTCATCGCGTCTTCTCCAGCGCCAGCGAATCGATCGGCAGGATCAGCGTCGTCTCCGCCCCGCCGCCATCACGGTTCAATGCCTCGATCGTGCCGCCCAGCGGGCGCAGGACATTGGTGGCGAGATAGAGGCCGAGCCCGGCGCCCTGCCGATCCTTGCTGGTATTATAGGGTTTGCCGAGCTGTGAGAGAATGCGGTCGGTAAAACCATTGCCGTCGTCGCGCACCGTCAGGCGCAGCGTCGATCCGTCGCGCAGCGCCAGCAGCGCGATGTTGCGTCCGCCAGCCTCGAGAGCATTGTCGAGCAGATTGGTCAGCGCTTGCGCCAGCGCGCGGTCGGCGACGATCGGTACGTCGGGCCCCAAGCGATCCTCGAACACGGCGCGTGCCGGATCGTTGCCGCGCCAGCGGTCGAGCGTGGCGGTCAGGAAGGTGCGCAATGTCGTGCGGGTCGGTGCCTCGCCCGTCACTTCGCCCGCGGCGAACAGGATGCCCGACACGATCTCCTTGCAGCGCGCGACCTCGGCCCGCATGTCGTCGACCTCCGCGACGAAGCGCGGGTCGCGGCGGATCGCCGGTTCGTTCTTCCAGTCGCCCAGCAGCACCGAGATCGACGACAGCGGCGTGCCCAGTTCATGTGCCGCACCGCTGGCGAGCAGGCCCATGCGGACGATATGCTCCTCCTCGACCGCGCGCTGGTGGAGCTGGGCGACCTTGGTATCGCGGTCGCGCAGGTTCGCGGCGATGCGCGTGACGAAGGCGACCAGCAACGTCGCCGCCAGCACGAAATTGATCCAGTTGCCGATCAGATAGGCGTCGGACAGGCTGCTGGCATAGGCCGGTGGCAGGTCGAGCGGGCGGTGGAACGGCCCGAGCAGGGCGAACGCGCCGCTGGTGATCGCGACCAGCGCCCAGCTCGACCAGACCTTCAGCAGGATCGCGCCGATCACGACCTGCAACAGATAGAGCGACACGAAGGGGTTGCGCGCCCCGCCCGACAGATAGAGCTGCGCAGTGAGCGCGGCGACGTCGAGGACGAGGGCGGCGAACAGCGGCAAATTGGTGTCGCTCCACCGCGACCGGCGCGCCAGCGTGACGAGGTTCAGCAGCACCAGCGCCGCCAGCACGCTCGCCATCGGGATCAGCGGCAGGCGGATGCCGAGCAGCCCGTCGACCACCAGGATCGTCCCCAGCTGCCCCCCGACCGCCAGCCAGCGCAACTGCACCAGCAACAGCATGTTGCGGCCGACCCCGTCCGCCATGGGCAGGCGCGGAGTCGTGGAAGGAGGGGCGGGTTGCATCGGGCGCATGTTACGCCCGTGGTTCGCGCCGTGCGACCCACCATGTCATGCCACCCAGCAGCAGCGCGAGGCCGAACCAGGTCAGCGCGTAGACGAGGTGGTTGTTGCGGAACGAGACGATGGTCAGCCCGCCGCGCGGCCACTCGACCTGTGGATCGGCGACGGCATCGATGAAATAGGGGGCGACGTCGGTGAGCCCACGCCGGGCGGCGATCGCCGCGACGTCGCGTGAATGCCAGCGATCCTCGGCCGGCACGTTGCTGCGCAGGAAGCCGCCGCCCGGTTCGCTGATGCGCAGCAGCCCGCGCACGGTCACGGTCACGGTGCCGGGTGGCGGGGGCACCTTGCCGCGCTGGTCAGGCGGCACGAACCCGCGATTGACGAGGAGAGTGAAGCGCCCGGTGTCGAGCGGGGTCAGGACCCAGAAACCGCCACCCAGCGCCGTTGCGGCCTGGGTATAGGTGTCGGCGTCGGGGCGGTAGCGCCCGGTGGCTATGACGGGACGATAGGCGTCGTCGCTCGTAATCGTGCCCCATGCCGCCGGGGGCGGGGCGGGGACGGGCGGGGAGCGGAGCATCGCTTCGGTCCGCTGGATCAGGTCCAGCTTCCATGCGCGACGCTGCAACTGCCACACGCCCAGGCCGATCAGGCCGGCGATGACGCATCCGATCAGCGTGCCGATCAGGATGCGTCGGATCGGCCGGCCCCGCATCACATCGCGCCCATATCCCCGGACATCTGCGGCATCATGTTCATGTTCATGTGGTACATGACCCACAGCGACCCGGCGATCACGATCCCGACCAGGACGACGGTGAAGATCAGCGCCATCAACGTCCAGCCGCTTTCCGACTTGGTGTTCATGTGCAGGAAGTAGATCATGTGGACGACGATCTGCACGACCGCGCACAGCATGACGATGCCCGCGGTGATCCGCGTATCGGCAAAGGCGTTTGTCATGACGAGCGCGAAGGGGATCGCAGTCAGCAGCACCGACAGCAGGAAGCCGATGACATAGTCCTTGCGCGAACCATGTGCGGGCGCGTCGCCATGACCGTGAGCGCCATGACCGTGCGCGTCGTGATGGGCGTGGCCGGCCATTAGAGGACTCCCAGCAGATAGACGAAGGTGAAGACGCCGATCCAGATGACGTCGAGGAAGTGCCAGAACAGCGACAGGCACATCAGCCGGCGCATGTTGGCAGCACCGAGGCCGTATTTGGCGACCTGCACCATCAGCGTGACCAGCCAGATCGAGCCGAAGGTGACGTGCAACCCGTGGGTGCCGACCAGCGTGAAGAACGCCGACAGGAACGCACTGCGCTGCGGCCCGGCGCCTTCATGGATCAGGTGGCTGAATTCGTAGAGTTCGATGCCGAGGAAGCACAGGCCGAATACGCCGGTGATGGCGAGCCAGCGCAGCGTCGCGGCCTTCTTGCCCTCTTCGGCGGCGATCATCGCGAAGCCGTAGGTGATCGACGAGAACAGCAGCATCGCGGTGTTGAGCGCGACGAGCGGCAGGTCGAACAGCTCCTTGGCGTCGGGGCCACCCGCGGTGCTACCCGAATAGACGCCATAGGCGGCGAAGAGCATGGCGAAGATGAGACAGTCGCTCATCAGGTAGAGCCAGAAGCCGAGCATGGTGCTCGACCCGGCCTCATGCTCATGCTCCTCCGCCAGGTGGTAGGCGCGACCTTCCGCGCCCGCGGGGATTTGTACCGACGAACCCATGTTTTACGCCCCCGCGGCCTGGAGGTCGGCGGTGCGCCGCCGCTCCGTCTCGATGACTTCCTCGACCGGAATGTGGAAGTCACGCTTGTAGTTGAAGGTGTGGAAGATCGCGATGCCGATCACCGCGACGAACGACAGCGCCGCCAGCCACCAGATGTACCAGACCATCGCCAGACCGAACACGGTCGACACGCCCGCGATCACGATACCGGCCCATGTGTTGCTCGGCATGTGGATCGGCTGGAAGCCTTCGGTCGGCCGGGCATATTTGTGGCTCTTCATGTCGTACCACGCGTCCATGTCGTGGACGACCGGCGTGAAGGCGAAGTTATAGTCCGGCGGCGGCGACGAGGTTGCCCATTCGAGGCTGCGGCCGTCCCACGGATCGCCGGTCACGTCGCGCAGCTTGTCGCGGTTCATGATGCTGACCGCGATCTGCACCAGGAAGGCGGCGATGCCGACCGCGATGATCACGGCACCAACGGCGGCGATGACGAACCAGATCTGCAGGCTCGGATCGTCGAAGTGGCGCAGACGCCGGGTGATGCCCATCAGGCCCAGCACGTAGAGCGGGGTGAAGGCGACCCAGAAGCCGACGAACCAGCACCAGAAGCTGACCAGACCCCATTTGCGGTCGAGCTTGAAGCCGAACGCCTTGGGGAACCAGTAGTTGATGCCGGCGAAGGTGCCGAACACGACCGCGCCGATGATCACGTTGTGGAAGTGCGCGATCAGGAACAGCGAGTTGTGCAGCACGAAGTCGGCCGGCGGCACCGCGAGCAGAACGCCGGTCATGCCGCCGATGGTGAAGGTCAGCATGAAGGCGATCGCCCACATCATCGGCAGCTCGTAGCGAATACGTCCGCGATACATGGTGAACAGCCAGTTGAAGATCTTCGCACCCGTCGGGATCGAGATGATCATCGTGGTGATGCCGAAGAACGAGTTGACGCTCGCCCCCGACCCCATGGTGAAGAAGTGGTGCAGCCATACCAGGTACGACAGGATGGTGATGACCAGCAGCGCGTAGACCATCGACGTATAGCCGAACAGCCGCTTGCTGGAGAAGGTTGACACGACTTCGGAGAACACGCCGAACACCGGCAGGACCAGGATGTAGACCTCCGGGTGGCCCCAGATCCAGATCATGTTCACGTACATCATCGGGTTGCCGCCGAGCGTGTTCGTGAAGAAGTTGGTGCCGACATAGCGGTCGAGCGACAGCATGGCGAGCACGGCGGTCAGGACCGGGAAGGCGGCGACGATCAGGATGTTGGTGACCAGCGCCGACCAGGTGAAGATCGGCATCTTCATCAGGCCCATGCCCGGGGCGCGCATCTTGACGATGGTCGCGATCAGGTTGACGCCCGACAACAATGTCCCGACGCCCGCCAGCTGGAGCGCCCAGATATAATAGTCGACGCCCACATCCGGCGAATAATCCAGCCCCGACAGCGGCGCGAACGCCAGCCAGCCGGTGCGGGCGAATTCGCCGACGAACAGGCTGGCCATCACGATCACGACGCCCGACGCGGTCATCCAGAAGCTGAAATTGTTCAGGAACGGGAAGGACACGTCGCGCGCCCCGATCTGCAACGGCACGATATAGTTCATCAGCCCGGTGACGAACGGCATCGCGACGAAGAAGATCATGATGACACCGTGAGCGGTGAACACCTGATCATAATGGTGCGCGTTCAGAAAGCCTTCGTTGTCGCCGAACGCGATCGCCTGCTGGCTGCGCATCATGATGGCGTCGGCGAAGCCGCGCAGCAGCATGACGATGCCGAGGATCATGTACATGATCCCGATCTTCTTGTGATCGACCGTCGTGAACCACTCTTTCCAGAGATAGCCCCACAGTTTGAAATAGGTCAGCGCCGCCAGCACCGCCGCGCCGCCGATGGCGACCGCGATGAAGGTCATGACGATGATCGGTTCGTGGATCGGGAAGCTTTCGAGCGTCAGGCGCCCGAAGATCAGCTTGGTAAGGGTATCGGACATGATCTCGTTCTCAGCCAAGTGCCGGAGCGGTGCGGCCCGGGATCGCGGGCGGCGCGATGCGGGTCATGTTGCGGTTGGCGTCGTTGCCCGGATCGGCGGCACCGGGAGCGGCCGACGACCCCTGCGGCGCATCGCCGCTGCTATGCGGGCTGACACCATATTCGGAAGGTGCCTTTTCCAGCGCGCCCTTGGTACGCTCCCCTTCGGGCAGTCGGCTGTTGACCGCCGAACCATGGCCTCCATGGCCCATGCTTTCGGTCATGCACGGCGTGCCGGGCTTGACGCACATCTGCACGATGCGGGTGAACAGCCCCTGTTCGACCCCGCTGAAGCCCATCGGCGGCACCTTTTCGCTCGGCTTCTCCAGCTCGAGATAGCGCGCGGTGTCCAGCCGGTTCGGCATCGCCTTCACGCCTGCCACGAACTTGTCGAAGCCGGCGGCGTCGGTGCTCGTCGTCTTGAAGTTCATATAGGAGAAGCCGGCACCGCTATAATGCGCCGACATGCCGTCGAAGGTGCCCGGACGGTTCAGCACGGCGTGGAGCTTCGTCTCCATGCCCGGCATCGTGTAGATCATGCCGGCCATGGCAGGCACGTAGAAGGTGTTCATCACCGACGACGACGACAGACGGAACCGTACCTGGCGATCGACCGGCACGACCAGGCGATTGACCGTCGCGATGCCCTGTTCGGGATAGATGAACAGCCATTTCCAGTCGAGCGAGACGACCTGGATCTCCAGCGGCTGCTGGTCCTCGGGCACCGGCTTGCCGGACGAAATCTGCCCGATCGGGCGATAGGGATCGAGCAGGTGGGTGCTGATCCAGGTCAGCGCGCCGAGCGCGATGACGATCAGCAGCGGACCGGACCAGATGACCAGTTCGAGCGCGGTCGAATGGTCCCAGTCGGGCTTGTAGGTCGCCGTTTCGTTGCTGGCGCGGTATTTCCACGCGAACCAGACGATCAGCGCCATCACCGGAATGATGATGAGCAGCATCAGGCCGACCGATATCATCAGGACGTCGGCCTGTTGGCGCGCGATGTCGCCGGCGGGATTGAGCACGACCAGGTCGCATCCGCCGAGCAGCGGCAGGGCCGCGAGCGGGAGGAGCGAACGCAGTGGCCGGTGCCACGGGAGCGAGCGGGGCAGGATCATGGGCGCGACCTATGCCGTGCGATGCTGCACTGCGATAGGACATTTTGTCCTATCCCCGCGTTTGGTGCATTGCGATAACGGGCGCACATTCTGTTTATCCGCGCGGCATCCGCGCTGCTCTTGGAGTCCCTATGGCCGAGGCCTTCGTCCACTCCCGCGAACTCGAGGCCGATGCCCGGGCCGTCAACCATGGCGGCGGCGAGGTGAACGTCCAGTCCGAAGAGATCGCGATCGGCGTGATCATCGGGCGTACGTCGGAATTTTTCGACTTCTTCGTCTATGCGATCGCGTCGGTGATCGTGTTCCCGCAGCTGATGTTCCCCTATGTCGATCGGCTGACGGGCACGCTGTACTCGTTCGCGCTGTTCCCGCTGGCGTTCTTCGCGCGGCCGCTGGGCACGCTGCTGTTCATGTGGATCGACCGTCGCCATGGGCGCGGCACGAAGCTGACCATCGCGCTGTTCCTGCTCGGCACGGCGACGGTGGCGATGGGGTTCCTGCCGGGCTATGCCCAGGTCGGCGCATGGTCGGTGATCCTGCTGGCGGTGCTGCGTATCCTGCAGGGTATCGCGCTGGGCGGCGCATGGGACGGGCTCGCCTCGCTGCTGGCGCTCAACGTGCCGCAGGATCGCCGCGGCTGGTACGCGATGATCCCGCAGCTGGGCGCCCCGCTCGGCCTGATGGTCGCCAGCGCGCTGTTCGCCTTCTTCACCGCTTATATGAGCGCCGAGGATTTCATCAGCTGGGGCTGGCGCTATCCGTTCTTCGTGGCGTTCGCGCTGAACGTCGTGGCGCTGTTCGCGCGGCTGCGCATCGTCGTGACGCCCGAATATACCAAGCTGTTCGAGAATCGCGAGCTGAAGGCGTCCCCGGTGCTGCCGACGGTCGGCCGCGAGTGGAAGACGATCGTGATCGGCGCGCTGGTGCCGCTGGCCAGCTTCGCGCTGTTCCATATGGTCACGGTGTTCCCGCTGTCGTGGATCCTGCTGAAGACCGAGCAGCCGATCGAACGCTTCCTGTGGATCGAGACCGCGTGCGCGCTGTTCTTCATCTTCGCGATCATCATTTCGGGCGTGCTGGCCGATCATGTCGGTCGCCGCACCCTGCTGGGCATCGGTGCCATCGCCATCGCGCTGTTCTCCGGCCTCGCGCCGCTGCTGCTGAACGGCGGCGACGCGGGTGAGATCGCGTTCATGATCACCGGCTTCATCCTGCTGGGCCTGTCGTTCGGTCAGTCGTCGGGGACGGTGGCGTCGAACTTCGCCAAGGATTCGCGCTATACCGGCGCGGCGCTGACGTCGGACCTAGCGTGGCTGTTCGGGGCGGGCTTCGCGCCGTTCGTGGCACTGGCGCTGGCCGACAAGCTGGGGCTGCTGGCATCGGGCCTGTACCTGCTGTCGGGTGCCGTCGGCACGCTGGCGGCACTGGCGCTCAACAAGGAACTGGCACGCCGACTCGATTGATCCGGTCGATGCTGCGATACTGGGCGGCGGCGCTTGCGCTGGCGGCGGGAACCCCCGCCGCGGCGCAGGACGCCGCCGTCGTCGTTTCCGCCGACACCGCACTGGCGCAGGATGCGGCCGAAGTCGCTCGCATCCGCAGCATCGATCCGGCCGATGCGCTGGTCCTGTTGCGCAAGCAGGCGGCCAGCGTCGCCGTGACCGAATGGATCGAGGGCGAATATCGCGACCGGCTGGCAGGCACCTCGATCGAGCGGGACGGCGCGGTCACCGTCCTGCTGACCGGCAAGCGAGCCGTACCGGACGGGCAGGTGACCATCGACGGCCTGTCGATTCCGATCCGGTTCCGCATCGGCGCGACCGCCACGCGTACGCAGATGCTGGCGGCGATTGCCGATCACCAGGCGGCGATCCGAGCGATGGTGCAACGTCCGCCGGCCATGGGAATCGACGCCCGGAACGGCACGTTGCTGGTCCTGATCGGCGCGACGGATGCGGCGGGCGATGTCGCGGCGCTCAAGCGGCGGATCGAGTCGCTGACCGGCGTGCCCGTCCGGATCGCGACCAGCGGTCGCCCCGAACTGGACCTGTCGGGCGAGGTCGTCGGCGGATCGCGGCTGATCGGCCCCGATCCGGTCAGCGGGCGGCGCTTCTACTGCACGACCGGCTTCGTCGTGACCGATGGCGTGCAGAACGGCATCGTCACGGCCGCCCACTGCCCCGACACGCTCGAGCATGTCGCCAAGGGCGGTACCCGCACCCCGCTGACCTTTATCGGTCAATGGGGCTGGGGGTTTCACGACGTACAGGTCAATGCCAGCCCCGATGCGGTGCAGCCGCGATTCTATTCCGACGCGGCGCGCACGGTGCTGCGCCCGGTCGAGGGGCAGCGCAGCCGGGCCGGCACGCGGGTCGGGGATATCGTGTGCCACCGGGGCGAACATAGCGGCTATAGCTGCGCCGAAGTCGAAATGGTCGACTTCGCCCCCTCCGGTGACCTGTGCGGCGGGCCGTGCCTGCCGACCTGGGTCGCGGTGGCGGGGCCGGGGTGCAAGGGCGGCGACAGCGGCGGGCCGGTGTTCGTCGGCACGACCGCGATCGGGCTGTTGAAGGGGGCGAGCTACCGTCCCGACGGGACCTGCGTCTTCTATTATTACATGTCGCTCGATTTCCTGCCCGATGGCTGGCGACTGGTTCGCGCAGGCGGCGACTTCACATTGCCGGGGGCGCTTCCCAACTCCCCGCGATGACGACCGCGATTCCCGCCGCCACCTTGATCCTGTTGCGCGACCGGGCCGCCGGACCGCCCGAACTGTTGATGGTCGAGCGGTCGGCGGCAATGGCCTTTGCCGGCGGCGCGCTGGTATTTCCCGGCGGGCGGATCGACCCGGGCGACCGGGCGTTGGCGCTGGCGATGGGTAACGGTGATCTTGCGCCGCGACTGGCCGCGATCCGCGAGACGATCGAGGAGGCGGGGATCGCGATCGGCCTATCCGGCGACGTGGAAGCGATGCGCGCGGCACTGGCTGATGGCGCATCGATCGGGGCGTTGGGCCCGGTCGATCCGTCACCACTGATCCCCTATGCCCGGTGGCGTCCCGACCATGTGCCGGTACGGGTGTTCGACACGTGGTTCTACGTCGCCCGCCTGCCGGAGGATGCGCCGCCTGCACGGGTCGATGCGACGGAGAATGTCCGGACCCTGTGGCTGGCGGCCGCCGACGCGCTCGCCTCCGCCGACCGGGGGGAGGCGACCTTGCTGTTCCCGACCCGCCGGGTCCTGGAGCGGCTCGCGCAGCATGAGTCGGCCGACGAGGTGCTGGCCGATGCCGCGCGCTGGCCGGTCCGGACGATAACGCCGTGGGTCGAGGAGCGGGACGATGGCCGCTTCATCTGCATACCCGACGATCTGGGCTATCCGGTCACGGCCGAACCCGCCGACCGCGCGGTGCGCGCATGAAGGCGCTGTCGGTCGGCGTTCGTACCCTCGTATGGCTCGCCGTCCTCGCTGCCATCGCTTTCGCCATCTACGCTTTTTCCCGCAGTCGCCCGCAGGACGTGCCCTGGACCCCGCTCGACCTGTCGCAGCCGGTTGGCATGTTCACGCGTGCGAAGATAGGTGATTTGGCGGGCGACTTCGCGGGGTGCCGTGCGCTGCTGGATGTGGCAGGCGTGCGCTACACCGCGCTGCCGCCGCGCGACGATGCGGGGCAATGCGGGTACGACGATGCGGTGCGGATGCGCGGGGGCGGGTCGCGGACCATTGCCATCACGCCCGATGTCGGCGTGTCGTGCCGCGTCGCGACCGGGATGGCGCTATGGGAGTGGCAGGTCGTCCAGCCCGCCGCGCAGAAGCATTTCGGCGAACCGGTCGTCAGAATCGAGAATTTCGGCAGCTATAATTGCCGGCGGATGTATGGCCGCGACACCGGGGCGTTCAGCGAGCATGCGACAGCCAACGCGCTCGACATCGCTGCATTCGTGCTGGCCGATGGACGGCGGGTGAGCGTCGTCGGCGACTGGACGGCAGGGCAGGGCCGCGACGATGCGGCGAAGGCGGCGTTCCTGCGCGAGGTCCGCGATGGCGCGTGTGGCGTCTTCTCGACCGTGCTGTCGCCCGATTACAATGCCGCGCACCGCGACCATTTCCACTTCGATCAGGCTACGCGCGGATTCGGCGGGGCATGCAGGTGAGGGGGCCGGCTGCTGGGCGTGGTAAGGCTGGCACGGATTGACCGGCCGCGGCTGATGCGGTGGCACCAGTCCAAATCCTGTCCGTCACTCCCGGACCTGATCTGGGTCCCGCTTCTACCTACTCCCCCCCGGACGAAGAAGAAGCGGGACCCCGGCTCAAGGCCGGGGTGACGTTTTAGGACAGAGTGGGCCGTCATATCACGGAACGGTCGGAGCCCCATCCGCCCCCGCGATCAATGCATCGGCGCGCCGGCTTCGACCTTTTCGACCCACGCCGGATAGAAGGCCGGTTGACGCATCGACCAGCCCGATGCCGTTGCCGCCGCTTCGCTGAGCGATTGCAGCAGCTTGCGACGTAGTTCGGGATGGAGATGCGGCAAGGCGGCCGAGGCGCAGAAGGCGGCGGGCAGCCATGGGCGTGCCTCCGGCCCGACCAGACGTTCGTACAGGAAGCGATAGGCGCCGAACGTCGTCAGCCGCCCCTGGCCCAGATCGAACGCGGTCACCGTCAGCAGCGGCGTCATGAACGGTTCGATCGCATCCAGCCCGCTGTCCTCGGGGATGCAGGCGCGGATGTCGGGCAGGCGATCATAGATGCGTGCCTGTGCACGGATGCTGGCGGCCTCCACCACGTCTCGCGACCAGCGGCGCATCGCGTCGTCGCGATCCAGCCCGATATCGAGCGAGCGGCGGATGTACCGCTGCGTCGCTGCCGAAAAGGTCGCGAACTCTTTCATCTCCGCCAGCGTAATCGCGCCTTCCGCCGGCCTGCGTGCAATCGCCATCTGTGAACTCCCCGCCCAAGATTACAACCGACCGAATAGTGCCGAAGAATAGTTAACGGCTTGCTGAACGAAACACGGCACCCCCGATCGACGACATATCCGAACAGGTTCGGTGCTGCATTGCAACAACGACCTGATGCAGTTCGTCGCATCGGCGTTCGGCGACACGTCGGGAGCGGGCAGGGCAAAACGACCGGCGTTCCACGGTTCATCCGCCAGTCATCGCCGCGCAAACACGGTTCGTCGGAATTGGTTCCCATTTGGCCAGGGGTGGGGTTTTCGTGGGCGGTAAACCCTGCTTCATGCCGCTCACGACATTCGTGGGGCCGTGGGGGTCAGATGAAGTTTGGTGCTGTGGCAGCGCGTTTCGCGCTGGTGGTTTCGTGCGCTCTGGCGATGGTGGCTCCGGCCCAGGCCCGGTTCTGGCAATGCGCCCCCTATGCCCGCGAAATCTCGGGCGTCGAAATCTTCGGCAACGCCCATACCTGGTGGGGCCAGGCCGCCGGCAAGTATGAACGCGGCCATGCGCCCAAGGAAGGGGCGGTTCTGTCCTTTGCCGCCACCTCCAAGATGCGCCTCGGTCATGTCGCGATGGTGTCGAAGGTTGTCAGCGACCGCGAAGTCCTGCTGACCCATGCCAACTGGTCGCGCCGCGGTGGGATCGAGCGCGATGTCCGCGCGATCGACGTGTCGGCCGCCGGCGACTGGAGCGAAGTGAAGGTGTGGTACGGTCCGCTCGGCGGTCTCGGCACCTCGGCCTATCCGGCGAACGGCTTCATCTATGCCAAGCATGCGCCGCGCGGCAGCGAGCTGGAAGCGCCGCTGGTGATCGTGAAGACCGATCCGCCCGCTCCGGTGCAGGGCGGTGCCAGCACCCAGCCGGCCCATGCCCGCATGGTCGTCGCGCTCAACGACTGATCCGATCCCCGCGCCATTGTCAAAAGGGCCCGCCGCATGCGGAATGCGGCGGGCCTTTTGGTGTTCAGGCGGGGCGGAAGGTCATCGCCACGCCGTTCATGCAATAGCGTTTGCCGGTCGGCGGCGGCCCGTCGTCGAACACGTGGCCGAGATGCCCGCCGCAGCGGCTGCACAGCACCTCGGTCCGGGTCATCATCAGCGAGCGGTCGGCGCGGGTCGCGACGGCGCCCGGGCGCGGGGCGTAGAAGCTCGGCCAGCCGGTGCCGCTTTCGAACTTGGTCGTCGACAGGAACAGTGGCTGATTGCAACCGGCGCAGGCGAACACGCCCTTGCGCTTTTCGTCGTTCAGCGGGCTGCTATAGGGGCGTTCGGTCCCCTCCTGCCGCAGCACATTATATTGCGCCGGGGTCAGGCGCCCCTTCCACTGGGCGTCGGTCAGCTTGAACGGGAAGGTCTGCGCCGCCTCGCTCGCCTCCGGTGCGCAGCCGATCAGCGCGGCGAGCGCCGACATTCCGGTCAGTTCGAGCAGGCGGCGGCGATCGATCGGCATCGTGCGATTCCCTTCACCGGCGATGTGGGGAAGGGGCGTCGCACCGGCAATGTCCGGGTACGGAAGCCGACAAACGAAAATCTTTTGCCAATTTCGCGGTCCGGTTGCATGGTAAACGATACGCATGGCCTTGCCGTAGCCGCAATTTGGGGCCATTTGGCGCGTTATGCCTTTTTCGACGTTACCCGAACCGCTCGCCGCGGCGCTTTCCGCGCGTGGTTATGAAGCTCCGACCGCCGTTCAGGCGGCCGTCCTGACGCCTGATGCCGAAGGACGCGACCTGCTGGTGTCCGCCCAGACCGGATCGGGCAAGACCGTCGCCTTCGGCCTTGCCATCGCGCGCGACCTGCTCGACGCCGAGGACAAGATGCCGCGTGCCGGCGCGCCGCTGGCGCTGGTCATCGCCCCGACCCGCGAGCTGGCGTTGCAGGTCGCGCGCGAATTGCTGTGGCTGTACGGCCCGACCGGCGCGCGCATCGTGTCGTGCGTTGGCGGCATGGATGCGGCGCGCGAACGCCGGAATCTGAGCCATGGCGCGCATATCGTCGTGGGGACGCCGGGGCGTCTGCGCGATCACCTCGAACGCGGCGCGCTCGACCTGTCGGGGCTGAAGGTCGCGATCCTCGACGAAGCCGACGAGATGCTCGACATGGGCTTTCGCGAGGATCTCGAAGGGATTCTCGACGGCACGCCGGCCGAGCGCCGCACGCTGTTGTTCTCGGCGACGCTCGCCAAGCCGATCGTGGCGCTGGCCAAGCGCTACCAGAAGGACGCGTTCCGCATCGACACGCGCGAGGCGGAGCGGGGCCATGGCGACATCAGCTATCAGGCGATGACCGTCGCGCCGAACGATATCGAGAATGCGGTCGTCAACCTGCTGCGCCTGCACGAACCGGACACCGCGTTCCTGTTCTGCGCGACGCGCGAAGCGGTGCGCCACCTGCACGCCAATCTGGTCGAGCGCGGTTTCGATGCGGTCGCGCTGTCGGGCGAGCATTCGCAGTCGGAGCGCAACCATGCGTTACAGGCGCTGCGTGACCGCCGTGCGCGCGTCTGCGTCGCGACCGACGTTGCCGCCCGCGGCATCGATCTGCCGTCGCTGAGCCTGGTCGTCCATGTGGAACTGCCGCGTGATGCCGAAGCGCTCCAGCACCGTTCGGGCCGCACCGGCCGCGCGGGCAAGAAGGGCATCGCCGCGCTGATCGTGCCGTTCCAGCGTCGTCGCCGGGTCGAAGGACTGCTGCGCGATGCGAAGATCAACGCCGAATGGATCGGCGTGCCGACCCCCGAGCAGATTCACGCGGCCGATCGGGAGCGCCTGCTCGCCAAGCTGGCCGAGCCGGTCGAATTCGACGAGGCCGATGTCGAACTGGGCGCGCGCCTGCTGGCCGAGAAGACGCCGGAAGATATCGCCGCGCTGCTGGTCCGCGCCTATCGCGCCAAGCTGCCCGCGCCCGAGGAATTGTCGGCTGGCGGCATGCCCGAACGACGCGAGCGCCAAGAAGGGCCGCGTCCGGGGTTCGAGGACACGGTGTGGTTCCGCATGAATGTCGGTCGCCGGCACAATGCCGATCCGCGCTGGCTGCTGCCGCTGCTGTGCCGTCGCGGTCACATCACCAAGGGTGAGATCGGCGCGATCCGCATTGCGAACGATGAATCGGCGTTCGAAATTCCCAAGGCGATCGCGGGCAAGTTCATCGCCTCGGTCAAGCGCACGGCGATGCCGGACGATGACCTGATGTTCGAACAGATGTCGGGTCCGCCGGCCGCTCCGCAGCGCCGGACCAATGGCGCACCGCCTCGCCATTCCGCCAAGCCGTATCGCGGCGGGCGTCGGGGGTGAGCTGATTTTCGCGCGGAGGCGCGGAGGGGTTGCGGTCGCGGCGACCATCCGCCGCGACAGCGGCTGTTCTCCTCTGCTGCAGGGTAGTCGAAAGGCTTCGCCGGACAAGCGTCAGGCGTTCGACACGCAACTTCTCTGCGCCTCCGCGTCTCTGCGCGAAAATCTAACCTTCTCCCTTCTTCTCCGCGTCATCGCGCCTTCGCGTGAACCAACCTTTCTTCCGCTGCCCAAACCGTTGCGTGATCCGCCCAAAAGGCGTATGGCGCGCCGGTTCGACGAGCACAGACTCGCGTAGGCCGGATGCGCAGGCGTCCTTTCCGCATTGCCGGGGCAAGCCTTTCGTGACGACAGGGTCGTGGAATGCCGCGTGTCGTATTCGGCGCGCGCGGCAATGCCGGTCAAAGACCGCCGGAGACAACCGGCCGGCCGGAAACAGATACGTTTAGGAACCAAGAGTTATATGGCCAGCATGGCAAATCCCACCCGTGACGATTTCGCGTCGATGCTCGACGACATGTTCGGTGCTTCGGAAAGCTTCGAAGGCCGCGTTGTCATCGGCACCGTCACGGGCATCGAAAACGACCTCGCCGTCATCGACGTCGGCCTGAAGTCGGAAGGCCGCGTGCCGCTGCGCGAATTCGCGGCGCCGGGCCAGAAGGCCGATCTGAAGGTCGGTGACGAAGTCGAAGTCTATGTCGACCGCGTCGAGAATGCGAACGGCGAAGCGATGCTGAGCCGCGACCGCGCCCGTCGCGAAGCCGCGTGGGACAAGCTGGAAACTGAATTCGCCAAGACCGCGCGCGTCGAAGGCGTCATCTTCGGTCGCGTCAAGGGCGGCTTCACCGTCGACCTGTCGGGCGCCGTGGCGTTCCTGCCGGGTTCTCAGGTCGATATCCGTCCGGTTCGCGACGTCACCCCGCTGATGGACATCCCGCAGCCGTTCCAGATCCTGAAGATGGACCGCAAGCGCGGCAACATCGTCGTGTCGCGTCGCGCGGTGCTGGAAGAAACCCGCGCCGAGCAGCGTTCGGGCCTGATCCAGAGCCTTGCCGAAGGTCAGGTGATCGACGGCGTGGTCAAGAACATCACCGATTACGGTGCGTTCGTGGACCTGGGCGGCATCGACGGCCTGCTGCACGTTACCGACCTGTCGTACAAGCGCGTCGGGCATCCGTCGGAAGTGCTGAACATCGGCGACACCGTCCGCGTTCAGATCATCCGCATCAACCGCGACACGCAGCGCATCTCGCTCGGCATGAAGCAGCTGGAAAGCGATCCGTGGGATGGCGCCGGTGCCAAGTATCCGGTCGGGGCGAAGCTGTCGGGCCGCGTCACGAACATCACCGAATATGGTGCGTTCGTCGAACTGGAGCCGGGTATCGAAGGTCTGGTCCACGTTTCGGAAATGAGCTGGACCAAGAAGAACGTCCATCCGGGCAAGATCGTCAGCACTTCGCAGGAAGTCGACGTGATCGTCCTCGAGGTCGATCAGGACAAGCGCCGCATCTCGCTGGGCCTCAAGCAGGCACAGGCGAATCCGTGGGAGAAGTTCGCGGAAGATCACCCCGTCGGTTCGACCGTCGAGGGCGAAGTCAAGAACGCGACCGAATTCGGCCTGTTCATCGGCCTGGACGGCGACGTCGACGGCATGGTCCACATGTCGGACATCGCCTGGGGCATTTCGGGCGAAGACGCGCTCAATCTGCACCGCAAGGGCGAGACGGTTCAGGCCGTCGTGCTGGCGGTCGAGCCGGACAAGGAGCGCATCTCGCTCGGCATGAAGCAGCTGGAGCGTGGTGGCCCGGTCGCGGCGCAGGCGGGTGATCGCCTGAACAAGAACGCGATCGTGACCGTGACCGTGCTCGAAGTCCGCGATGCGGGCCTCGAAGTGCAGCAGGGCGACGATGGCGCGACCGGCTTCATCAAGCGCACCGATCTCGGCCGCGACCGCGACGAACAGCGTCCGGAGCGGTTCCAGGTTGGCCAGAAGTTCGACGCGATGGTCACCGGCTTCGATCGTTCGAAGAAGCCGACCTTCTCGATCAAGGCGATGCAGATCGCCGAAGAGAAGCAGGCGGTTGCGCAGTACGGTTCGTCCGACTCGGGCGCGTCGCTGGGCGACATTCTGGGCGAGGCGCTGAAGGCGCGCGGCGAACAGAAGTAAGCTTTTCGTCCGCCGATCGGTGGAAACAGGGACGGGGTGCTCCAGTTTGGAGCGCCCCGTTTTTGCGTTCATTCGAAAGGCGGATTGTGAGGAACGATCAACATAGGTTAGTGCAACCCAATGTCCGGATCGAACCGTTCCGCGACATGGTTTTGATTTGGTGGGGGAAAAGATGATCCGATCGGAACTGGTTCAGCAACTGGCCCAGGAAAATCCCGAATTGCCGGTGCGGGATGTCGAACGGATCGTCGCGACCTTTTTCGATGCGATCACCGAACAGCTGCGTGAAGGCGGTCGTGTCGAACTGCGCGGCTTCGGCGCCTTTTCAACCCGCGCGCGCGATGCCCGTACCGGCCGCAACCCGCGCACCGGCGAAGCGGTCGAGGTCGATGCCAAGCGCGTGCCCTATTTCAAGCCCGGCAAGGAAATGCGCGCGCGGCTGAACGTCTGAGCGCGTACCGCGCCGGGACGGTTTTGCCCTCTTTCGCGCAGGGCTTTGCTGGCGCATGGCATGGGCCGAACCGATAGAGGACCGGCCGATGCACGTTCGCCACTTCCTGCCCTTCGCGCTGGTGCTGCTGGCGGCTCCGCTGCCGGCGCAGCAGCGCACCGCCCCGTTCGTGATCGAACAGACCGGCGAGGGGTTCGCGACGATCGATGCGGCGGTGACGGCGGTGCGCGACGGCACCGCGACCATCCTGATTGCGCCTGGGACCTATCGCGACTGCACGGTGCAGACCGGCGGCGACATCACCTTTCGCGCGCGTACGCCCGGCACGGTCATCTTCGACGGCGGGGCGTGCGAGGAAAAGGCGACCTTCGTCCTGCGCGGACGGCGCTCGACCGTCGACGGAATCGTGTTCCGTCGCATCCGCGTGCCCGATGGCAATGGCGCGGGCATCCGTACCGAGATCGGCGACCTGACCGTGACCAACTCCACCTTCCTCGACAGCCAGGAAGGAATATTGGGCGGCAATCCGGACGGGCGGCAGCGCATCGTCATCGACCGCTCGACCTTTGCCGGGCTCGGCCAGTGCGACGAGACGACCGACTGTTCGCATTCAGTCTATCTCGGCAACAACGGCTCGATCACCATCACCCGGTCGCGCTTCGAACGCGGCACCGGCGGCCATTATGTGAAGATCCGCGCGCCCCGCATCGACATCACTGACTCCAGCTTCGACGACAGTCGTGGCAACAAGACCAACTATATGATCGACCTACCCGAAGGCGCGACCGGAGTGATCGCACGCAACACCTTCGTCCAGGGCAAGGCTAAGGAGAACTGGACCGGCTTCATCGTCGTCGGTGCTGAGAAGCGCACTTTCCCGGCGCGCGGGCTGCGCATCGACGATAACGACGCACGGCTGGCGCCCGGCATGGACAAGAGTCCGGCGTTCGTCGCCGACTATACCGGCGACGGCGTTGCGGTCGGCGCGAACCGGCTGGGACCGGGGGTTCGCAAATTCGAGACGCGGTGACGCAGGCTATTGCTAGCCGGCCACGCTTTCCCCTTCGGTCGAACGGCAATACGCGATATTCGTGCATCCATGAAAAGCCGTTTTACGCTCGCTGCACTTCTGACGCTGTCGGCCATGCCGACGCTTGCCGCGCCCCGACAGTCACCGCCCGTGCGCACTTTGAACGACCTGTCAAATTGGACGATGCAGCCGGATGCGGTGCGGCGGAACGACGCTGCGGTGCTTCGTCGGCCATTGTCGAAGGCAGAGGCGGATGTGGCGCTCGAACTGTTGGCGGCGGCACGGATGCGGCAAGTGACAGCCGACTATCGGGCGGCGATGGCGGCGAAGGCGATCACGCTGGGCGACAAGACGCTGCGCTGGGAAAGTCGTCAGTTCGGCAGCGCTCTCCATGGCAAGCGCAGCCTGTGGATTTCGATGCATGGCGGCGGCAATGCCGCGCCGGCGGTCAACGACCAGCAATGGCGCAACCAGATCCGGCTCTACGAACCGGCCGAGGGCATCTACCTCGCGCCGCGCGCACCGACCGATACGTGGAATCTGTGGCACGAGGCGCATATCGATCCGCTGTTTCAACGGCTGATCGATGCGCAGGTCGCGATCAACGGCGTCGATCCGGATCGGGTCTATCTGCTCGGCTATTCGGCCGGCGGCGATGGCGTGTGGCAACTGGCGCCGCGCATGGCGGATCGCTTCGCCGCGGCATCGATGATGGCGGGCCATCCGAACGAGGCGGGCGTGGCGTCCTTACGCAACCTGCCGTTCGGCATCTTCATGGGCGGAGCGGACGCCGCTTATGACCGCAACAGGATCGCCGCCGAAAAGAGCGCGGAACTGGCGAAGCTCCACGCCGCTGATCCGGGCGGTTATGTTTCGATCACCCGCATCTATCCCGGCCTGCCGCACTGGATGAACCGCAGGGATGCCGAGGCCCTGCCATGGATGGCGCAATTCGTCCGCAATCCGTGGCCGAAGCGAGTCGTCTGGGTGCAGGACGATGTGACCCACGACCGTTTCTACTGGCTGCACCTGCCTGACGGCGCCGCGCCCAAAGCGGGCGACCGGATCGATGCGCGCGTCGACGGACAGGCGATCACCATCGACGGCGCGGTCCCGGCGGGGCTGGTGCTGCGCCTGTCGGACCGGCTGGTCGATCTCGACCGGCCGGTGCGGGTGACCGTCAACGGCGGGCGGGTATTCGCGGGCAAGGTGCCGCGCACCGCCGCCGCGATCGTCCGCTCGCTGGAGGAGCGGGCCGATCCGGCAGCGGCGGCGACGGCGATGCTGCGGTTGCCGTGAGTGGGCGCGTCCGTCGAGCGGAGTTCTTGACGGACGCTTCTCGACGAGCTCGAAGCTGCTCGAACCGAACGGTCGGATCAGCGACAGGTCGACCCTTCGCCGGGGTTCAGGTCGAGGCAGCGGCCGTCGATTTCTCCCTTCGGCACGTTCAGCCCGATGGTGGCTGCCAGCGTCGGCAGGATATCGACCGTCTCGACACCGAACGGCTCCTCGAACCCGCCGGCGCCCTTGCGCCAGAACAGGATCGGCACGCGCCGGTCATAGTCCCAGAAGCTGCCATGCGTCGCGACCGCGCTGCCGACAACCGGATGCGGCAGCGTCAGCACTCGCGGCTTCATCGCCACCAGCAGGTCGCCCGAGCGCGGCGGATAGAAGGACGCGCGGGCGCGCTCGACCAGCGTCCAGGTTTCGGGCGGGGTGTTCGGCACGGTCGTTGCCATGATCTGCGCGCGGGTAAAGACCGCCTGGGTCTGCGGATGCGCCATGAACATCGCGATCGCCTCGCGCTCGACCGCCGCCTTCTGCGCCGGGGTGAGCTTGATGTCGTACCACACATCGCCATTGACCCCGCCGAACAGGATGGGGCCGGCGATGCCGAGCTTCTGCCCGATCGCCTTGCCGATGCCCTCGACGGTCAGCTCGCCGTCCTGCCGCACGGCGTCGGGAATTGCGTGGTGCGCATGGCGTTCGCTGGCGTCGCTGCCGCCATGGTCGGCGGTCAGCACAACCTGATAGTCGACACCCGTCGCGTCGAGCACCTTGAAGAACTCACCGAGGCTCTGGTCGAGCGAGGTCAGCTGCAGGCACATCTCGCTGCCTTCGGTGCCATAGCCGTGCCCGACATAGTCGGTGGCCGACGCGCCGATCGAGATGATGTCGGTCTGCGGCCCCTGACCCAGCTTCATGTCCTGGATCAGCCCGGCGGCAAGTGCGAGGACGGCGGCGTCATATTCGGGCGAGCGGCGGAAATTGTTCACGTCGCCGGCGGCGCGTTCGAACCGGCCGGTGCCGATCGTCTTGCCCGCGACCGCAACGGCGCGGGCGAGCGGAGCGACGG
>NZ_QQWV01000059.1:0-20700 GCF_003951715.1 Sphingomonas sp. ABOLH
GGCCGGGGGGCCGGGGGGCGGGACACTTCCTTCCCGCCCACGTCACCCCGGACTTGATCCGGGGTCCCGCTTCTTCTTCTACCGCCGCAAGGAAGCGTTACCCCGGGTCAAACCCGGGGTGACGCGCAGGTCGGCTATTGCGTCTCCGCCGACAGCGCGTCGATGAACCGCTTGCGCCACCAGATGACGTCCTCTTCCACCACATTTTCGATCATCGCCTGCCACCGGTCGATCCTCTCGGCGCGCGGCATGCGGAGCGCCTTGTCGATGCCGTCGGCGATGTCCTCGGCGCTATAGGGATTGATCATCAGCGCCCCGACCGACAGCTGCTGCGCGGCACCTGCAAAGCGCGACAGGATCAGCACGCCCGGATCGCGCGGATCTTGCGCCGCGACATATTCCTTCGCAACCAGGTTCATGCCGTCGCGTAAAGGGGTTACCAGCCCGATCCGCGCCGCGCGGTAGATGCCGGCCAGCACCTCGCGCGGATAGCCCTTGTTCACATAGCGGATCGGCACCCAGTCGGTATCGGCATAGGCCCCGTTGATCCGCCCCGACATCTGTTCGAGGTTGTTGCGGATGTCGCGATAGGTCTGCACCGCGGTGCGCGACGGCGGGGCGATCTGCAGCAGATAGACCAACGCCCGCCGGTCGGGATGGTTCTGCAGGAAGCGTTCGTAGCCGGCGAAGCGTTCGGGCAGCCCCTTCGAATAGTCCAGCCGGTCGACGCCGACGATCAGGCTGCGCCCGACCGCGCTTTCGAGCTGGTTGAGCTGCGCCGCGCGCGCCACCGGCCCAGCGGCGCCGGCGATGAAGTCCTTCGCCTCGATCCCGATCGGGCAGCTGATCGCGCAGATGGTGCGCCCGCCGACGGTGACGTTGTTGCCGTCGACCGTGCCGTCCATCTCCTCCTTCACATAGTTGAAGAAGCTGTCGAGCCATTCCTCGTTCTGGAACCCGACCACGTCATAGGCGAACAGCGCCTCGACCAGCCGGCGATGGTCGGGCAGCGCGGTCAGCAGCCGGCGCGGCGGCCACGGGATGTGCAGGAAGAAGCCGATGCGGTTGGTGATCCCCTGTTGCCGCAGCACCCAGCCCAGCGGGATCATGTGGTAATCATGGACCCATACCAGGTCGTCGGGTTCGATATGCGGGCCGATGCGTTCGCCGAACACGCGGTTGACCCGTTCATAGCCGCCCTGGAAATCGCGTTCGAACTCTGTCAGGTCGAGCCGGTAGTGGAACAGCGGCCACAGCGTCCGGTTGGCATAGCCGTCATAATATTCCTCCACGTCCTGCTCGGACAGATCCATCACCGCGCTGGTGACGCCGCCATAGGTCTGGAAGCGGAGTTCGCGATTGTCGCTGGTATCGCCCGACCAGCCGAACCAGATACCGTCCTCCTCGGCCAGCGCGGCGTTCAGCGCGACGGCAAGGCCGCCCTGCGCACCGCCGCCGGTGCCCGGCTGCGGGGCCTGCACCCGGTTCGAGATGACGATCAAGCGACTCATCTGACGACATTCCATGACTTGCTCAGCAGGACGGCGGAATTGATCATGCCGACCAGCGAGTAGGTTTGGGGATAATTGCCCCACAATTCCCCGGTTTCGGGGTCGATATCCTCGGACAGCAGGCCCGCCGGGGTGCAGCGCGACAGCATCTCCTCCAGCAGTTCGCGCGCATCGTCATAGCGGCCGGTCGCGTGCAGCGCCTCGATCAGCCAGAAGGTGCAGACGTTGAACGCGGTGTGCGGCAGGCCGAAATCGTCCTCGACAGCATAGCGCAGCATGTGGCTGCCGCGCCGCAGACCCTTTTCCACCGCCTCCAGCGTGCCGATGAAGCGGGGGTCGCTCGGTTCGAGGAAGCGCAGGTCGAGCAGCTGGATGATGCTGGCGTCGAGATCGTCGCCGCCGAAGGTCGCCGACATGCGGTTCGTCTCGGGCCGCCATGCCTCGCGCTCGATCTTGGCGCGCATCGCCGTCGCCCGGTCGCGCCAGAAGATCTCGCGCTCGGTCAGGCCCAGCGTGCCGGCGACATTGGCGAGGCGGTCGCACGCCGCCCAGCACATCGCCGCGCTATAGGTGTGGACATGGCTCTTGGTGCGCAGTTCCCACAGGCCCGCATCGGGCTTGTCGTAGCTTTCCCATGCCCGCTCGCCGATCGGCTCCAGCGCCTCGAAATCGGCCTGCTTGCCGACGCGGAACAGCCGCTGGTCGAAGAACCCTTGTGCGTTCGACAGGATGATCTGGCCATAGGCGTCGTGCTGGATCTGCTCATAGGCCTGGTTGCCGACGCGCACCGGACCCATGCCGCGATAGCCGTCCAGCCCCTCCGCCTCGCGTTCGACCAAGGTCGCCTCACCGCCCACGCCATAGAGCGGCTGAATCTGCCCGTCGGCGGCATTGTCAACGATGTTGCGCAAATATTCGAGATACCCCTCCAGCACGTCCAGTGCGCCCAGCCGGTTCAGCGCCTGCACCGTATAATAGGCGTCGCGGATCCAGCAGTAGCGATAGTCCCAGTTGCGCCCGCTATTCGCATGTTCGGGGATCGAGGTGGTCAGCGCGGCGACGATCGCGCCGGTTTCCTCGTGCTGGCATAGCTTCAGCGTGATGGCGCTGCGGATCACCGCCTGCTGCCATTCGACCGGGGTGGCGAGGCCGCGGACCCAGTGGCGCCATTCGTCGATGGTGTTCTTCAGCATCCGCTCGACCGAAGCCGGCAGCTCGTCGGAAAAGCTCTCGTCCGGCCCAAGGAAGAAATGCAGCGTGCGCTCGACCCGGAACAGCCGCTCGTCCTCGATCCAGCCGACCGGCGCGCTGGTCGACAGGCGGATCGCTTCGCTGTCGAGCAGGTAGCGGATATGGTTCGACCCGCGCGTCCGCTCCGCCTGCGCGCTGCCCCAGTTGACCGACGGGCGCAGCCGCACGCGGATGCGCGGCGACCCCGCGATCGGGCGCACGATCCGGCAGAAGGCGACCGGGCGATACATGCGGTCGTGCCGTTTGAAGCGCGGGCAGAAATCGACGACCTCGATCGCATTGCCGTCGCCGTCGACATGGCGCGTCACCAGCACCGGCGTGTTGCGGATATAGGTCTGCTGCGTCTCGACACAGCCGTCGAGATCGATCTCCCAGAAGCCGAACGCGCCGTCCGACCCGCGCCGCCGGTCGTCGAGCAGCGAGGAAAAGGCCGGATCGCCATCGACTCGCGGCAGGCAGCCCCAGACGAACCGTCCGTTACGGTCGACCAGCGCCGATACCTGGCAATTCCCGATCGGCCAAAGGTCCATCGTCGCGGTCATGCATTCTTCTCCAGCCAGTCGAGAAAGGCGGCGACATCGTCCAGCCGGTAGGCGGCGGCGGTATCGCGCATCGGTCCGATCAAGATGCCCGCCCCGCCATGATGCGCGGCGACCACCATGCCCGGTTCGTCGGTCAGGTCGTCGCCGACGAACACCGGCGCGTGGCCGGCAAAGGGCGCGTCCTCGCACAGGGTCGCGATCGCGGTGCCCTTGTCATGGCCGGCCATGCGCAGTTCGATCATCATCTTGCCTGCCTGTGCCGTGAGCCCGTCGCGTTGCGCGAAGGCGTCGACCAGCGCATGCGCCTCCTGTTCGACTTCGGGAGCGCCGCGATAATGGATCGCGACGCCCAATGTCTTGATCTCGATCACAATGCGCGGGTCGTCGGCGAAGCGATCCTTGAACGCGCGTTCGGCGGCGGTCAGGCTGGCCGGGCGATCGGGCAGCAGGGTGGTGCCACCGGCCGGGCGGATTTCCGCGCCGTGGCTGCCGACGACGGCAAAGTCGCGGATCGTATCGCCCAGAAAGCCGTCGATCTGCTCGACCGACCGCCCGCTGACGATCGCGACCCGTCCGCCCAGCCGGTCGGGCAGGCGGCGCAGCAGCGCGTGGAGCGAGTCGCCGACGACCACGCCGTCCGGCCGGTCGGCCAGGTCGACGAGCGTGCCGTCGAAATCGAGGAACAGGCCGGCGTCGTCGAGCAGGCCGGCGGGCGGGGGAGGGAGGTCCTGGTAGGGCATCGGTCCGATGAACGCCGGGTCGGGGGAAATCGTTTCGCAGGTGCGGTGTATTTTGACGTGGGGGCGCATCCTCCGCGCCTCCACGTCACCCCGGGCTTGACCCCGCCCGGATCGCAACGGCGGGGAGTTGGCTTAGCCGCTTCCACCTCGTCACCCCGGGCTTGACCCGGGGTCCCGCTTCTTCACCCGAAGATGGTTGTAGAAAGGTCACGCCAATCTGGATTGCCGCGTTCTATCAGTTCGAACTTCCAGTCCCGGTGCCAGCGCTTCATGCGTTTTTCCTGCGCGATGCACGCGAGAATGTCGTCACCGCGTTCGGCCCAGACAAGGCGGGCAAGATTGTACTTGGCGCAATGGATCGAACCGTGACCGGTTCGATGCTGATGAATACGAATTAAGAGATCAGCGGTAACACCGACATAGGTCGCACCACGATAGCGGTCGGCCATGATGTACACCCAGCCTCCCTGCCGCTCTCCGTCCATGATGTGAAGAGAAGAAGAAGCGAGACCCCGGGTCAAGCCCGGGGTGACGTGTGTGTGGGGGAGCAAAATCCGGGGGTGGCGAACCCTGCCGCCACCCTCTATGCAACCCCTATGACTGCCCGGATCATCGACGGAAAAGCCTTCGCCGCGAATTTGCGCGCGCGTGTCGCCACCCATGCCGCCGCCTTCGCGGCCGCTGCCGGTCGTCCGGCGGGGCTCGCGGTCGTGCTGGTGGGCGAGGATGCGGCGTCCTCCGTCTATGTCCGCTCGAAGGGCAAGGCGACGCGCGAGGCGGGCATGGCCAGCTTCGAACATCGCCTGTCGACCGATGTGTCGCAGGACGACCTGATCGCGCGGGTCGAACAGCTGAACGCCGATCCGGCGGTCGACGGCATCCTCGTCCAGCTGCCGCTGCCCAAGCATCTCGACAGCGACGCCGTGCTGCTGACCATCGACCCGGACAAGGATGTCGACGGTTTTCACCCGGTCAATGCCGGCCGGCTGGCGACCGGCCTGCCAGGGATGGTGCCCTGCACCCCCTATGGCTGCCTGTTGCTGCTGCGCGACGTGCTGGGCGATCTCTCGGGGATGGACGCGGTCGTCGTCGGCCGCTCGAACATCGTCGGCAAGCCGATGGCGGCGCTGCTGACCGCCGAGAGCTGCACCGTCACCATCGCCCATTCGCGCACCCGCGACCTGGCCGACCATGTCCGCCGCGCCGATATCGTCGTGGCGGCAGTGGGGCGGGCCAACTTTGTGCCGGGCGATTGGATCAAGCCCGGTGCGACCGTGATCGATGTCGGCATCAACCGCACCGATGCGGGACTGGTCGGCGATGTCGACTTCGCGTCGGCGAAGGAGGTCGCGGGCGCGATCACCCCGGTGCCGGGCGGGGTCGGGCCGATGACCATCGCCTGCCTGCTGCGCAACACGCTGGTCGCGGCGTATCGCCGGGCAGGCATCGCGTTCGACGACAAGACACTGTGATCGAGCTGTTCGTCTCGTCGTTCATCACCTTTTTCGTGGTGATCGATCCGCCGGGCTGCGCGCCGATCTATGCCGGCCTGACCACTGGCGCGTCGAACATCCAGCGCCGGTCGATGGCGATCCGCGCGGTCGGCATCGCCACCGCGATCCTCGTCGTCTTCGCGCTGTTCGGACAGGCGCTGCTGAAGGCGCTCGGGATCAGCCTCGACAGTTTCCGCATCGCGGGCGGCATCATGCTGTTCCTGATCGCGCTGGAAATGGTGTTCGAAAAGCGCACCCAGCGCCGCGAGGACCGCGCGCAGAAGATCATCGAAACCCCCGAGGTTGAGGACGTCTCGACCTTCCCCATGGCGATGCCGATGATCGCCGGGCCGGGGTCGATCGCCTCCGTCATGCTGTTGATGAGCCAGGTCGGCGACTGGGGCGCGCGCGCCGTCGTGCTGGGGGCGCTGGGCACGATCCTCGCCCTGACGCTTGCGGCCTTGCTGGCGGCCGGCCCGATCATGAAGCTGCTGGGCGCGCGGATCGAGGCGGTCATCACCCGCCTGCTCGGCGTGCTGCTGGCGGCGCTGGCGGCGCAGTTCGTCATCGACGGGGTCCGCGCGAGCTTCCTGTAACGCCGTTTTCCGACCGGTCCGGGCGGGTCTTCGCAACGCTTGCGAGGCGGCGGCATGCCGCTTCGCCACGGGCGGATCGTTTCCTCACACTATCCGTTCTATGACAAAGTGTTGCGCAATAGTTACAGCTGACACGTAATTTCTAGAATACAGCCATCCGTATTTACAAATAGGCTTGTAACGCCCGATACTTGCCCGGTTCGGCCCGCCAGCGATGCGGGTCGGCCGCTTGGAACGCCCGTCTGGGTTAAAGGGGATTGCTGTTTCCATGGTTGCCATCTCAATGCGCACGTCGTTGCGCCACGGAGCGGCTTTGTCCGCGCTCATCGTCAGCACGATCGCCGGTCCAGCCTTCGCGCAGTCGACGGTAACGGCCGACGAGCCGGCCGCCCAGCCGGCGACCGTTCCGACGACCACCGCCGCCCAGACAGACGACGAGACGATCGTCGTCACCGGTTCGCTGCTGCGCCGCGCCGACGCCGAAACGCCGTCGCCGGTTACCGTTGTGACGACCGAAAGCCTCGACCGCCGCGGTCTCGCGACGATCCAGGACGGCCTGCAGACGCTGTCGTCGAACAACGGCCCGGCGCTGACCAACTCGTTCACCGCCAACGGCGCCTTCGCCGGCGGTGCGTCGGCGGTGTCGCTGCGCGGCCTGTCGTCGAACTCGACGCTGGTGCTCTTCGACGGCCTGCGTGGCGCCTATTACCCGCTGGCCGACGACGGCACGCGCAACTTCGTCGACCTGAACACCATCCCCGACGATATCGTCCAGGAAGTGCAGGTCCTGCGCGACGGTGCATCGTCGCTCTACGGCGCGGACGCGGTCGCGGGCGTCGTCAACATCATCACCAAGAAGCAGTTCAAGGGCGTCGGTGGCCGCGCCGAAGCCGGTATTTCCGAGCGGGGCGATGCGAGCCAGTATCGCATGTCTCTGACCGCCGGTATCGGCGACCTGTCGGACGACGGCTTCAACATCTATGGCAGCGGCTTCTATTATCGTTCGGAAGCGCTGCGCGCCGCCAACCGCCGCTATCCCTACAACACCGACGATCTGCGTCAGGTGTGCTACGAAGGGAACTGCGGTGCCAACGGCGTGCTGAACGGCACGGAAGCTGATGGCAACACCGGCGGTTTCGAAATCACCACGCCGTTCGCGGTCCGTCCGCGTGATCCCATCACCGGCGCCGCGATCCCGGGCGTGTCGAGCCGCTATCAGTATCTGAACGGTTGCCAGGGCCTGCCCACTGCGCAGCTGAGCACCGCCGAACTGGCGCTGGCGCAAAATGCCGCCGCGCCGGCCAATGGCGTGGTGTGCCAGGAAGACCTGACCCTGCTCTATGGCAACATTGCGCCGCGTATCGAACGCTTCGGCGGTTCGGCCCGCGCCACCGCGAAGTTCGGCGACAATGGCGAAGCCTATGGCGAATTCAACTTCCTGCAGACCAACACCTTCTATGAAGGTCTGCCGGCAACGATCCGCGGCAATGCGCCGGCCGGGTTCTACTTCCCGCGCTACAGCACCTCGGCGAATATCGCTGCCTATGGCAACAACACCATCCTGCAGTTGCCGGTCTATATCTGCCAGTCGGGCGTGAACTGCTCGACCGCGGCCGACCGGGTGTTGAACCCGAACAACCCGTTCGCGGCGCAGAACCAGACGGCGGCGATCATCGGGCGCATCCCGAACCTGCGGGAACAAAACGAGACGCGCACCCGCGCCTATCGTGCGGCACTCGGCGTTACCGGCGACATCACCGACAATGTCAGCTACAATGTCGGCGCGACGGCGATGCACATCGACCTGCAGACCCGCGCGAACGGCTATGTCCGCATTCAGAACCTGCTGAACGCGGTCAACACCGGCAGCTACAACTTCATCAATCCGCAGGCCAACAGCCAGGCGGTGCTGGACCAGATCGCGCCGGAAAACATCAACAACGCCACGTCCGACCTGTACCAGGCACAGGCCAGCGTCCAGACGTCGCTGTTCGAACTGCCCGGCGGTCCGCTCGCCATCGGTGTCGGCACCGCGATCCGCTACGAAGCGGTCGATGCGCCCAGCGCCAATAGCGACATCAACGGCCCGACGCAGCGCTATTTCCGCCTGAACGGCTTCGCAGCCAAGGGTAACCGCACCGTTTATTCGGCCTATGCCGAACTCGAAGCGCCGATCGTCGATCAGTTCCTGATCAACGCCTCGGGCCGGTACGACAAGTACTCGAGCGGCCAGGACAATTTCTCGCCGAAGATCGGTGCGAAGTTCACCCCGATCCGCCAGTTGGTGGTGCGCGGTACCTGGTCGAAGGGCTTCCGTATCCCGTCGTTCGGCGAAGCCAATGCGACCTTCCCGACCACCGGTTACGTCAGCGCGACGCAGGGCATCTACAACGACGCCTTCCTGTCGCAATATGGCTGCTCGCTGGCGACCTATACCCGCTGCCCGTCCTACATCTCGGCAGCGACCTACGGTCAGACGAGCATTTCGAACCCGGACCTGAAGGCGGAAAAGTCGCGCAGCTACACTGCCGGCATCCTGTTCGAACCGATCCGCAACGTGTCGTTCACGGTAGACTATTATAACATCAAGAAGACCGACGCGATCACGACCGCGAACAACGCTCCGGCGATTGCCGCCTATTATGCGGGTCAGGCGATCCCGGCCGGCTACACGGTCATCCCGGACGCGGTCGACATTAACAACCCGACCGCGCGTCCGCGCATCGCGTTCGTGCAGTCGCCCTTCATCAATGCCAACACGATCAAGTCAGAAGGCATCGATTTCGGGATCAACGCCAACTATCGCTTCAACGACGACCTGCGCGTGTCGAGCAACCTCGAGGCGAGCTACATACTCGAACTGAGCACGACCTTCCCCGACGGTTCGAAGGAACGCTACGAAGGGACGCTGGGCAACTACAACCTGACGGCAGGCTCGGGCACGCCGCAGTGGCGTGGTACGTGGCTGAACACGGTCGAGTTCCGTGACGTGCTGGTCAGCGCGACGGTCAACTATTTCGACGGGTATGACCTGTCGGCGGAGGACCAGACCGGTCCGGGCACCGCGGGTGACTGCGGCCTTTCGGACGGCACCATCCCCTGCAAGGTCAGCGATTACATCACCGTCGATCTGAACACCTCGTTCAAGGTCAACGATCGCTTCACCTTCTACGTGAACGCCATCAACCTGTTCGACCGGCTGCCGCCGCTCGACAACGTCACCTATGGCGCGCACCTCTACAACCCGGTGCAGGGCGGCCTCGGCATCCTCGGCCGGTACTTCCGCGCGGGTGTGAAGGTCGGTCTGTAAGAACCGTTCCATCGACGCCAGAAGAGGGGCGGCTCCGCAAGGAGCTGCCCCTTTTTGTTTGGGTGGGTGAGGTTTGGCGGATGCTGAAGTCTCGTGGAGAGCCTGCTCCCTGCACTGGTCGCGCAGTAGTTTGACCTCGGACTTCCTTTCCTTGGAGTCCGTCGGCGACCTACAAGGTCAGCGACCGCTTCTCGATCTACACCAACGTGTTGAACGTCCTTGACCTGAAGGCCCCGTTCGACCCCAGCGCCGCCTACAGCCAGGGCCAGTTCAACCCGGCCTGGTCCGGCGCGAACATCCTCGGCCGCTTCATCCGCGTCGGTGCACGGGTCGACTTCTAAATCCACCGACCTTGGTGAAACTGATGGGCGCTCCGGCAACGGGGCGCCCATTTTTTGTGCATGTTGCCGTAAGAAGCGGCAAATTTGCTGGCGCTATGCTGTTATAGTACAGTAAAATAGTACAATTTTTTAGTACATTGGCATGTATCGATTATCAGAAAACAACGGTCGTCTGACAATCGTAAGAATACATTGATACTGCTATTAGCCCATGCATTGCAATTATTTGACTAAAATTACCGCCAAAGTGCCCCTGTAGTTGCCACTGTTACCGAAAAAACACGATATCTCGCATTTTGTGTCTGGTCCGTTTCCAAGAATTGCCTCGCAACTTCGGACGCCGTTAGTCTCGCAATATTGCATCGGGATTACGGTGCTTTGGGGAATAGGGGCATATATGAAGATGAACGCACGTAGCGCTCTGCTGGCATCCACGCTTTTGTTCGGCGTGGCATCGCCCGCGATGGCGCAGGTCGCGCAGGGGCCGGTAGATTCGTCGACCGACGATACCGCCCAGGAAATCACCGTCACCGGTTCGCGTATCGCCCGTCCCGATCTGGACGCACCCAGCCCGGTGACGACGGTTACCGCCGAGCAGTTCAACCTGACCGGCACCGTCACCGTTGAAACGCTGCTGAACGAACTGCCGCAGCTGATCCCAGGCAACACCCGCGTGTCCAACAACCAGGGCGGTGAGAGCTTCTCGACCCTCGATCTTCGCGGTCTGGGCCCGCAGCGCACGCTGATCCTCATCGACGGCGAGCGCGTTCCCGCATCGTCGGCGACCGGCGTCGTTGATATCGGCACCATTCCGACCGGCTTGATCGAGCGCGTCGACGTCGTCACCGGCGGTGCGTCGGCCGTGTACGGTTCGGACGCGATCGCGGGTGTCGTCAACTTCGTCCTCAAGGACCGCTACGAAGGTGCCGAACTGTCGGCCCAGTACGGCATCAACGAGCAGGGTGACGGGGCGACCTTCAACGTCCAGGGCGTGCTCGGAGGCAATTTCAACGACGGTCGCGGCAATCTGACTCTGTCGGGTAGCTACTATACCCGTGAAGCGATCGGCCAAGGCGATCGTCGGATTACGACGCCGGCATCGGTCCTGATTTACAACGATGCGGGCACTGAGGCGGAAGGCGACGACCGAATCCGCGTTGGCCGTCCGCTGGAGCTGATTTCCGCTGCCAACAACGACTATCTATACGCGTCCGGTGGCTCGGGTACGCCGCCGTGGGGCCAGGTGTCGAACAATGCTGCAAACCCGTTCCGCAATCTTGCTACGTTGCTTCCCGGCACCTTTGCGGCGGCCAATACCGATTGTAATCCGGCGACTGCCGGGGTGGCCGTCAACGGCGGTACGCTGTCGTTCAACAGCAACGGCCAGCTGAGCCCCTATTTCGGCAGCGGCCTGTGTGCTTATGCCGATCGCGCGTCGGGATCGAGCCGCTTCAACTTCAATCCGTTGAACCTGTTGCAGACTCCGTACGAACGGCTGATCCTGACGTCGACGGCGCGGTACGAGATCACCGACAACATCCAGCTGAAGGTGCTGGCGAACTACGTCGATACCTCGCAGACGGTCAATCTCGCGCCGACGCCCGCTACGGGCATCAGCGTTCCGTACAACAGCCCGTTGCTGCCGGCCGACCTGCGTATTGCCCTGGCTAGCCGTCCGAACCCGACCGCACCGTTCACCTATGCGCGTCGTTTCAGCGAAACCGGCCCACGCGTCGGCATCTACGATTCGACGACTTTCACCATTCGCAGCACGCTGTCGGGCAAACTGAGCGAAGATTGGAACTGGGACGCGACGGTCAGCTATGGCAAGGTCGATGCGCTGGCGACGTCGCTGGGTAATATCAACCGCACTGCAGTCGCTCAGGGGCTGAACGGTTGCCCGACCGGTTCGCTGCCGGGCTGCGTGCCGGTCAATATTTTCGGCGCCAATACGCTGACCCCGGCGATGCTGTCGTTCGTACGCATCGACACCAAGGAATCACGCGAGTTCGAACAGGTCCGTGCCGCTGCCAACGTGTCGGGTTCGCTGTTCAAGCTCCCCTATGGCGACGTCCAGATCGCGCTCGGTGGTGAAGTTCGCACCGACCGCGGCGCCGTGACCGTCGATGATGCGCAGCGCACCGGCAACATCTACGGCTTCAACGCTGTGCAGAGTCAGGGCGGTTCGATTAACGTGAAGGAAGGCTACGGCGAAATCCGCGTTCCGCTGCTCGCCGAAATTCCGTTCTTCCACGACCTGTCCGTGGAAGCCGGTGCCCGTTACTCCGACTATTCGACCATTGGCAGCCTGTTCAACTGGAAGGCCGGCGCCCAGTGGGCACCGATCAACTGGATGCGCTTCCGCGGTATCTACAACAAGGCAGCACGCGCTCCCTCGATCATCGAACTCTTCCAGAACGGCGATCAGGGCTTCCCGAGCTATGTCGATCCCTGCAACGCCGGTGCCAGCCGCACCGCACAAGCGCTCGCCATCTGTTCGGCGCAGACCCCGGCATTCGCAGCGGCGGGTGGCTATAACGGGTTCCTGCAGAACAACAGCCAGGTCGAAGCCTTTGCGTTCGGCAACCCGAATATCTCGGAAGAAAAGGCCGAAACCTACACGCTCGGTGCGGTGCTGACGCCGAAGATCGGTTTCGGTACGCTTTCGCTGACCGTTGACTACTACAACATCAAAATTGAAAATCTGATCACCACGCTGGGTGCCGGGTTCTTCATCAATCAGTGCTACGTTCAGAATGTCTCGACGGCCTGCGACCGCATCCGTCGTAACGCCGGTACGGGGCAGATCGACGCGATCAATACCGCCACCGGCAACCAGGGCACGCGCCGCACCAACGGTATCGATGCGGCGGCGAACCTGATCCTCCCGCTGGATCAGTTCGGTTTCAACGGCAAGCTGCGCTTCCAGGAAGTCTTCACCTGGACCAACAGCTACAAGCTCGACGATACGGAGTTCGCCGGCAAGTCGTCGGGCGGCAATGGTGGTGCGATCCCAGCGTACAAGTCGACGCTGACGGTCGGCTATGACCTCGACCGGACGTCGATCCAGGGCCGCTGGAACTTCGTCTCGCGCGTCGAGGAAGACTTCGGTCTGCCGGTCAATCCGGTCACGCCGACGCTCAGCTACTATGACCTGACCGTGCGTCAGGGCGTGGGCGAAAAGTTCGACTTCACCTTCATCGTCAACAATCTGTTGAACGCGAAGGCGAAGCGCACCCCGAACGGCTATTTCGATCAGGGTGGCGTCGACACCACCTGGTACGGCCCGATCATCTTCGGTCGGTCGTACACGGTCCAGGCTCGCGCCCGCTTCTAAGCGAGCCGGTCCAGCCAGACGAATGGGCGGCGGGGGAGCGATCCCCCGCCGCCTTTTTCGTTACGCGACGCTTAGGCTCAGCGCCCCGTCACCCTCGTCGACCCGCACCGTCGACCCGTCGCGGACCTCGCCGCGCAGGATCAGGTCGGCCAGCGGGTCCTGCAGATAGCGCTGCACCGCACGCTTCAGCGGTCGCGCGCCGTAGACCGGGTCATAGCCGACCCGCCCCAGCCACGCCCGCGCGGCGTCGGTCAGTTCGACCTTCACCTTGCGGTCCGCCAGCAGTTTGCCGACGCGCCCGACCTGGATGTCGACGATCGGCGCCATGTGATCGGCGGCGAGGCGGTGGAACAGGATGATCTCGTCCAGCCGGTTGAGGAACTCCGGCCGGAAATGCGCGCGGACCACGTCCATCACCTGCGGCTCGACCTCCTCGACCGGCTGCCCGTCGGCGAGGTTGGTCAGGTATTGCGAGCCGAGGTTCGACGTCAGGATCACGATCGTGTTCGAAAAATCGACCGTGCGACCCTGCCCATCGGTCAGGCGACCATCGTCCAGCACCTGCAACAGGATGTTGAAGACGTCGCCATGCGCCTTCTCCACCTCGTCGAACAGCACGACCTGATAGGGCCGACGCCGCACGGCTTCGGTCAGCACGCCGCCTTCCTCATAACCGACATAGCCCGGAGGCGCACCGATCAGCCGGGCGACCGCGTGCTTTTCCATGAACTCGCTCATGTCGATCCGCACCATCGCGTTGGGATCGTCGAACAGGAACTCGGCCAGCGACTTGGTCAACTCGGTCTTGCCGACGCCGGTCGGCCCAAGGAACAGGAACGACCCCAGCGGCCGGTTCGGGTCCTGTAGACCGGCACGCGAACGGCGGACGGCGGTGGCGACGGCGCGCACCGCTTCGGCCTGGCCGATCACCCGCTTGCCCAGCGCCGCTTCCATCGTCAGCAGCTTCTCGCGCTCGCCCTCCAGCATCCGGTCGACCGGGATGCCAGTCCAGCGGCTGACCACGGCGGCAATGTCGTCGGCGGTCACTTCCTCGCGCAGCATCGCGCCGCCGGCATTTTGCTGCGCCTCGGCCAGTTGCTTTTCCAGCGTCGGGATGGTGCCATAGGTCAGCTCGGACATCTTGGCCAAGTCGCCCGACCGCTGCGCCTGTTCCAGCGCGACACGCGCGGCGTCGAGCTGTTCCTTGAGCTTGGCTTCGGAAGCGATCTTGTCGCGCTCCGCCTGCCACCGCGTCGTGAGGCCCGCCAGCTGCTCCTCGGCATTGGCCAGTTCCTCCTCCAGCGTGTCGAGCCGGTCGATGCTCGCCGCATCGCTCTCGCGGCGCAGCGCCTCGCGCTCGATCTTCATGCGCAGGATGCGACGGTCGAGGCTTTCGATCTCCTCGGGCTTGCTCTCCACCTCCATGCGGATGCGGCTGGCGGCCTCATCCATCAGGTCGATCGCCTTGTCGGGCAGGAAGCGGTCGGTGATGTAGCGGTTGCTGAGCGTCGCTGCCGACACCAGCGCGCCGTCGGTGATCCGCACGCCATGGTGCAGCTCGTACTTCTCCTTCAGCCCGCGCAGGATGCTGATCGTGTCCTCGACGGTCGGTTCGCCGACGAACACCGGCTGGAACCGCCGCTGGAGCGCGGGGTCCTTTTCGACATGCTTGCGATATTCGTCGAGCGTGGTCGCACCGATGCAGTGGAGTTCACCGCGGGCAAGCGCCGGTTTCAACAGGTTGCCCGCATCCATCGCCCCTTCGGACTTGCCCGCACCGATCAGCGTGTGCATCTCGTCGATGAACAGGATGATCTGCCCATCGGCGCCCTTCACCTCGTCGAGCACGCCCTTCAGCCGTTCCTCGAACTCGCCACGATATTTCGCGCCGGCGATCAGCGACCCCATGTCGAGCGACATCAGCGCGCGGTCCTTGAGGCCATCGGGCACGTCGCCATTGGCGATACGCAGCGCGAGGCCTTCCGCGATGGCGGTCTTGCCGACGCCCGGCTCGCCGATCAGCACCGGATTGTTCTTGGTCCGGCGGGCAAGAATCTGGATCGTGCGGCGGATTTCCTCGTCGCGGCCGATGACCGGATCGAGCTTGCCGTCGCGCGCCGCCGCCGTCAGGTCGCGGGCGAATTTCTTGAGCGCGTCATAGCGATCCTCGGCCCCCGCCGTGTCGGCGCTGCGCCCGCCGCGCAATTTGTCGATCGCGGCGTTCAGCCCCTGCGGGGTGACGCCAGCGGTGGTCAGCGCCTTGCCCGCCGCGCCGGGCGACAGCGCAAGCGCCAGCAACAGCCGCTCGACGGTGACGAAGCTGTCGCCCGCTTTGGTCGCGATCTGCTCGGCCTGGTCGAGCAGGCGCACCGTGTCGTTGTCCAGCCCCGGCGAGGACTGCGCCCCCGATCCGGAAACCGACGGCACCTTGGCCAGCGCGGCATCGGTCTCGGCATTGGCGCGCCGCGCGTCACCGCCGGCGGCGTTGATGAGGCCCGACGCCATGCCCTGCTCGTCGTCGAGCAGTGCCTTGAGGATATGTTCCGGGCTGATCCGCTGATGGCTGTTGCGGATCGCGACCGTCTGCGCGGCCTGCAAAAAGCCTTTCGCGCGATCGGTGAATTTCTCTAGGTTCATGGGATGCTCCCCTGTGATGTTGCCGGCGATATGGTGTGGTAAACGAGCAACACAAGAGTGCCGGCGCATCGAAAATCGCACCCGGACGTTCGGGCTTGATGGGGCGCATCATCAAGGGGCTGGTCTGGACCGTCGTGTGGCTCGTCGCGGCCCTGTGCCTCGCGATCACGATCGTGCCGCGCTTCCTCGACCGCATCTATTATCGCGGGGTCGCGGGCGACCATTTCGATGGCGCACGCTTTTTCAACCCCGATGGCGACGACACGACCGCGCCTCCGGGCGGCAGCAGGCGTGGCTATCTCTGGCGACAGGCGACGGGAACCGACGGCCGACCGGATTGGCCCGATCACGTGCCGGTGACCCCCGCCAAGCCCGCCGAGCTGCTCCCCGCCACGACCCGTCCCGCCCGCGAACCGGCGCGGACGCCGATGCGCGTCACCTGGGTCGGCCATGCGTCGGTGCTGGTGCAGACCCCCGGCCTCAACATCCTGACCGATCCCGTCTGGAGCGACCGCGCCGGCCCGTTCGGCTTCGGCCCGAAGCGGGTCGCGGCACCCGGCATCGCGCTTGCCGACCTGCCGAAGATCGACCTGATCCTCATCAGCCACAATCACTACGACCATCTCGACCTGTCGACGCTCAAGACATTGTACGACCGCGACCGCCCGGCGATCGTCACCAGTCTCGGCAACGACGCGATCCTGCGCAGCGCCGGCATGGCCGCGACCGCGCTCGACTGGCGACAGGCGGAGCGCGTGGGCGGCGCCACCGTTCATGTCGTGCGCAACCATCACTGGTCGAGCCGCTGGTTCGTCGACCGCAACCGCGCCTTGTGGTCGGCGTTCGTCGTCGAACTGCCCGGCGGCAATCTGTTCTTCGCGGGCGACACCGGCATGGGCGACGGCAAGTGGGTGCGAGAGGCCGCCGCGCTCGGCCCGATCCGCCTCGCATTGATCCCCATCGGCGCCTTCCGCTTCCAGCCCGGACAGATGGCGAGCGGCGCGCATATCGGCCCGGTCGATGCGCTCGACGTCTTCGGACGGCTGGGCGCATCGCAGGGGCTGGCGATCCATTGGGGCACCTTCCGCCTGTCCTATGAAGGCTGGGCGACGCCGCCCAAATTGCTCACCGAGGCGAAGCGTTGCGCAGGGCAGGGCGACCGCCGCTTCGGCGCGGCCACCATCGGCCGCCCGGTCGACATCGCCCCGACGACCGCGCCTGCCGCAGCGCCGTTCGATCGTGCCGCCGTCCTGCGCTGTCTCGACGGTCCGGCCGGCAATGCGTTGCGATGAATGGTCGTTCCGACCGCCGAGCAGAACCGTACCGTACCCCCGCGCAGGCGGGGGGCCAGGCCCAGCAAGGAGGGCGAGGTCGATGGCGACACCCGTACCCCCGCGCAGGCGGGGGTCCAGGCGTCGGCGTCCAATGCCGCTGGAAGTGCCAGCACGTACCCCCGCGCAGGCGGGGGTCTAGCGCCACACAAAGCGAGGGCTGGTGCTGGTCGCTCTGGATCCCCGCCTGCGCGGGGATACGGAATGGAGGGCTGGCCGCCGGTCTTACCTTGCTTCCGGGCTGACGATGCGATGCTTGCGTTGACCAGGCCTGCCGGCCTAATAGTAACGACAGATACGATCCGGCGGAGACCGGACCATTGGAGAGAGACATGCTCGATTTCGCGCTCGGCGAGATGGCCGATGCCATTCGCGAGACCACGCAGCGCTTCGCGACGGACCGCATCGCACCCGTAGCGGCGGCGGTCGATGCGGAGGATCGCTTCCCTATCGAGCTATGGCCCGAAATGGGCGCGCTCGGCCTGCACGGCATCACCGTCAGCGAAGAGGATGGCGGCCTCGGCCTCGGCTATCTCGAACATGTCGTCGCCTGCGAGGAAGTGGCGCGCGCCTCCGCCTCGGTTGGCCTGTCCTATGGCGCCCACTCCAACCTCTGCGTCAACCAGATCGCGCGCTGGGGCAATGCGGAGCAGAAGGCCAAATACCTGCCCAGGCTGATCAGCGGCGAGCATGTCGGCTCGCTGGCCATGTCCGAAGCCGGCGCCGGCTCGGACGTCGTCTCGATGAAGCTGCGCGCCGACAAGGTCGATGGCGGCTGGCGCCTGAACGGCACCAAATTCTGGATCACCAACGCGCCCTATGCCGCGACCCTGGTCGTCTATGCCAAGACCCAGCCCGATGCCGGATCGAAGGGGATCACCGCCTTCCTGATCGAGAAGGACTTCGCCGGTTTTTCGATCGGCCAGAAGATCGACAAGATGGGCATGCGCGGCTCGCCCACCGCTGAACTGGTCTTCAACGACTGTTTCGTGCCGGACGACAACGTCATGGGGCCGCTCAACGGCGGCGTCGGCGTACTGATGTCGGGTCTCGATTACGAACGCGTCGTGCTGTCGGGCATTCAGCTCGGGATCATGCAGGCGTGCCTCGACACCGTCCTGCCCTATGTCGCGGAGCGCAAGCAGTTCGGCAAACCGATCGGTGCGTTCCAGCTGATGCAGGGCAAGATCGCCGACATGTCGGTCGCGCTCAACTCCGCCCGCGCCTATGTCTATGCCGTGGCGCGCGCCTGCGACGCCGGCCGTACCACCCGCCACGATGCGGCGGGCGCGATCCTGCTGGCGTCCGAAAATGCGGTAAAGGTCGCCAACGACGCGATCCAGGCGCTGGGCGGCGCGGGCTATACCCGCGACTGGCCGGTCGAACGCTATTTCCGCGATGCGAAGCTGCTCGACATCGGTGCCGGGACCAACGAAGTTCGCCGGATGCTGATCGGTCGCGAATTGCTGGGCGAGGGGACGCGCGCACAATGACGGTGCTGCCGAGCCTGATCGATCGCGGATCGGATGCCTTCGCCGCCAACGCCGCGCATAACGAAGCGCTCGCCGACGAACTGCGCGCCCGCATTGCCACGACGGCGCTGGGCGGACCGGAACGCAGCCGCGAACGCCATGTTTCCCGCGGGAAACTGCTGCCGCGCGACCGCATCCACCGTGTCCTCGACGCCGGCTCGCCGTTCCTCGAAATCGGCGCGCTGGCGGCTACGGACATGTATGGCGACGAAGCGGCGGCGGCGGGTGTCATCGCCGGCATCGGTCAGGTCCATGGCCGGCAGGTGATGATCGTCGCCAACGATCCGACCGTGAAGGGCGGCGCGTATTTCCCGATGACGGTCAAGAAGCATCTCCGCGCACAGGAGATCGCGACCGAAAACCATCTGCCGTGCATCTATCTGGTCGACAGCGGCGGCGCGAACCTGCCGCATCAGGCGGAGGTCTTTCCCGACCGCGACCATTTCGGCCGCATCTTCTTCAACCAGGCGCAGATGTCGGCGAAGGGCATTCCCCAGATCGCCTGCGTGCTCGGCAGTTGCACCGCCGGCGGCGCGTACGTGCCGGCCATGTCCGACGAGACGGTGATCGTCCGCAATCAGGGCACGATCTTCCTCGCCGGCCCGCCCCTCGTCAAGGCCGCGACCGGCGAAGTCATCAGCGCCGAGGAACTGGGCGGGGCCGACACCCATGGCCGCAAGTCGGGCGTGGTCGATCATGTCGCGGAGGATGACGAACAGGCGCTGCTGATCGTCCGTGACATCGTGGCGACCCTGCCGCCGCCGCGCCGCGCCGAGATCGCAGTGGCGGAACCTCGCGCCCCGCTGCACGACCCCGCCGATCTTGCCGGCATCATCCCCACCGACGTCCGCGCGCCCTATGACGTGCGCGAGGTGATCGCCCGGCTGGTCGACGGATCGGAGCTGCACGAATTCAAGCCGCTCTACGGCACGACGCTCGTCTGCGGTTTCGCCCGTATCTGGGGGATGCCGGTCGCGATCCTTGCCAACAACGGCGTGCTGTTCTCCGAAAGCGCGCAAAAGGGCGCGCATTTCATCGAACTAGCCTGCCAGCGCCGCGTGCCGCTGCTGTTCCTCCAGAACATCTCCGGCTTCATGGTCGGCGGCAAGTACGAGGCGGAGGGGATCGCCAAGCACGGCGCGAAGCTGGTCACCGCCGTCGCCACCGCGCAGGTGCCCAAGCTCACGGTGCTGATCGGCGGCAGCTTTGGTGCCGGCAATTACGGCATGTGCGGCCGCGCCTATTCGCCGCGCTTCCTGTTCACCTGGCCGAACAGCCGCATCTCGGTGATGGGCGGCGAACAGGCGGCGAGCGTGCTGGCGACCGTCCACCGCGACGCCGACCACTGGACGCCGGAGGAGGCCGAAGCGTTCAAGGCCCCGGTGCGCGACCGTTACGAGGCGGAGGGCAGCCCCTATTACGCCACCGCGCGGCTATGGGACGACGGCGTGATCCTGCCGGAACAGACCCGCGACGTACTGGGCCTCGCTTTGTCGGCGACACTCAACGCACCGATCGCCGACCGCGCACAGTTCGGCATCTTCCGGATGTGATGGCGGCCCTCCGCGCACCCCGCCCGTATCCCTACGGCCCCCCGTATCCCCGCGCAGGCGGGGATCCAGAGCCACGAACGCCGGCCGTGGTGGCTGATAACCCTGGACCCCCGCCTGCGCGGGGGTACGCGGTCGCGTGGGGCGGAGCCTTACCCAGCAAACTGGACGTACCCCGACGCAGGCCGGGGCCCAGTCGGGCGACGCTGCCGCATAACCGCACCCGGCCCACAACCGGACCCCGGCCTTCGCGAGACTGCTGCGAAAGTCTTGCTCGTACCCGAAAACGCAACCGTACCCCCGCGCAGGCGGGGGTCCAGGGCCAGGCAAAACTGGGGCTTGCGTGTGTGGCTCTAGATCTCCGCCTGCGCGGGGATACGGTGAAGCGGACTTTCGCAGACGTCCTGCCTTGGCCGGGGTACGGCGACTGCCGTGAGGGGCTGACGGCATGACCACCATCCCCAGCCTCCCTCCCATCCGCCCGCCCGGCCCGCACGACGTCACCGTCACCCCCGGCAAACCACAGCCC